>NZ_JBNPON010000036.1:0-36705 GCF_050315195.1 Clostridium sp. SGI.024
AATTAAAGTAGTTTATTTATTCCATAACAAAATTCTACCATAGAAACCTTAAAATAAAATTAAATTTAAGACTAAATTAAGGTTTATATAATAGTATTATTTTGATGAGAGGTGATTATTTTATGACAAAGCCAAGACATGAAATTAAAGTATTTATTAATTACTCTGACTATCTGTCTATAAAGAATAGGCTTAAATACTTTGCAACATTAGATAGAAATGCAGGAGATGATGGTATTTATAATATAAGAAGTTTATATTTTGATAATTACTCTGATAAAGCTTTAATGGAAAAAATTAATGGATTTAATAATAGAGAAAAATTTAGAATTAGGTTCTATAACCATAACCATTCTTTTATCAAGCTTGAAAAGAAAAGTAAATCTAATGGATTATGTTATAAATCTTCTGCTCCATTAACTAAGGAAGAATGTGAAAAAATATTAAATGGAGATATAGAATTTTTAAGAAATTCAAATAATGATGTTTTAAAAGAATTTTATTGTAAGCTTAAATATCAATGCATTAAACCTAAGACTATCGTTGATTATACTAGAGAAGCATATATTTACGCACCTGGAAATGTAAGAATAACTATAGATAGTAATCTAAAGAGTGGTCTATACTCTACAAATATCTTTGATGCTAATCTTCCAACCTTAGGTTTAGTAAATGAAAATCCAATAATTTTAGAAATTAAATATGATAATTTTCTTCCTGACATAATAAGAGATCTTATTCAAACAAATATTCGTAGTCAAACTGCTGTATCAAAATATGCAGCATGTCGATTATTTACAGTATAATTTATATTTTGGAGGTAACAAAAATGACTTTTAATGATATTTTTAAATCTAGCTTTTTAGAAAAAGCTTCTTCATTCTCAATTCTTGATATGGTTATAGCTCTTGCTCTTGCATTTGCAATAGGCCTATTTATTTTCTTAGTTTATAAGAAAACTTTTAGAGGGGTTATGTACTCTGAAAACTTTGGCGTTTCACTTCTTGCTATGACTTTAATAACTACACTTATAATCTTAGCTGTAACTTCAAATGTTGTATTATCACTTGGTATGGTTGGTGCTTTATCAATAGTAAGATTTAGATCAGCTATTAAAGAACCACTAGATATTGCTTTTGTTTTTTTGTCAATAAGTGTTGGTATAGTTCTCGGAGCTGGTCTTATTCCCTTAGCTATATTTGGATCTGTTTTTATAGGCATTATATTACTTGTATTTATAAACAAAAAGAGTTCAGATAATCCTTATATATTAATAGTAAATTGTTCTGATGACAATAGTGAAAACTTGGCAATGAATCATATTAATAAATCTGTAAAGAAACATGTTATAAAATCTAAAACTGTATCTGCTAGTAATGGAATAGAAATTACTGTTGAAATAAGATTAAAAGAAATGTCAACTAAATTCGTAAATGAAATTAATAATTTAGAAGGAGTTAATAACGTTGTTCTAGTAAGCTATAATGGAGACTACATGAATTAACCCTTAAGGTGGTGTAAAAAAATGATTTCAAATAAATATATAAATGCTATAATTGCTACATTCACAGCTATAGCTCTATTTTTTACTACTATAATTTATGTAAATTCCAAAAATATTACTGATGAAGCTTCAAATTCTTCTAGTAATTTTAATTATATTGAAACTATCTTTAATAAAGAGCAAGTAACAGAAATTGATTTAGAAATTGATGAAGATAATTGGAACTATCTATTAGATAATGCTATAAATGAAGAATATATAAATGCAAATATTACTGTTAATGGAACTAAATATAATAATGTTGGTATCAGAGCCAAAGGAAATTCTAGTTTATCCATGATTGCAAGTGATGATACCACTGATAGATATAGCTTTAAAGTAAAATTTGATGAATATGTAGATGGACAAACTTTAGATGGCTTAAGTAAAATTGCATTAAATAATGTAATGTCTGATGCAACTTATATGAAGGAATATCTTTCTTATGATCTTCTAGAAAAAATGGGTGTTCCTACTCCAGCCTTTGCCTTTACAAATATAAAGGTAAATGGAGAAGAATGGGGATTATACTTTGCTGTAGAAGTTATTGAAGAAGAGTTTATTGAAAGAAATTATGGTTCTTTATCTGGAAACTTATATAAACCTGAAGGAAATGAAATAGGTGGCAAGGATACGATGCCTAATATGAATAATGAAGGAAATTTTGTACCTCCTACAATGAATAAAGATCAAGATGGAGAGAATATGCCTCCTCCTAATATGGATAATCCTCAAGATGGAGAGAATATGGCCCCTCCTATGGATAATGCACAAGGCGGAGGAACTATAACACCTCCTAATATGGGCAATGTTCAAAATGGAGATAATACTTCACTTCCTAATATAATTGATAACCAAAATAATAATTCTCAAGGCAATGAAAACCTTAAAGATAAGGGATTTAGAGGTGGTATGATGGGTGGAGGCATTGGTGCTTCTAATGGTGGAAATCTAGTTTATTCTGATGATAACAAAGAATCTTATTCTGATATATTTGACAATAATGTATTTAAAACAACAACTGACACTGATGAAGATAAAGTTATTGAAATGATAAAAAATCTAAATGAAGGAACTAATTTAGAAGAATATCTTAATGTAGATGAAATACTTAGATATTTTGCAGTAAATACCTTCCTTGTAAATTTAGATAGCTATGCTTCTAATATGAAACATAACTATTATCTTTATGAAAGAGATGGAGTATTTGAAATAATTCCTTGGGACTATAACCTTTCCTTTGGGGCCTTTAATATAGGAACAGCTAGTAAAGCTATTAATTTCCCAATAGATAGCCCAGTTACAGATTCTCTTGAAAATAGTCCTTTAATAGGTAAATTATTAGAGGTTGATAAGTATAAAGAAACTTATCATAAATATCTTCAAGAAATAGTTAATTATGTTAATGATGGAACCTATGAAAATACTATAAGTCAAGTAAATTCACTTATATCAGATTATGTTAAAAATGATGCTACTGCCTTTTATACTTATAAAGAATATATAGCTTCTCTTCCTGAATTAATAAACTTCGGAGTAGATAGATCAAAAAGTATATCTACACAACTTGACGGAAGTCAGCCTTCAACTAACTATGGTACTATTGAAACTACAGTTAATTTAACTGCTTTAGGTAGTCAAGGTGGCATGAAAAATATGGACAAAAACATAAACTTTCAAAAGCCTACTGATGCTATCTCAACTGCTAGCTCTAATATAGAGAATAATGAAGCCCTAGAAGAGCAAGTTCAAGATAATGAAATACCTGGAGCTCCAATGCAGGGAGGGCAAATGCCAAAACCCCCAAGGCAGGATGGACAGATGCAAAACAACAAAAATCAAAATCCTAATGCACCAACTGAACAGCCCGAAGTTCAAATGCAAAGTAATAATGATAATGAAGAAATGAATACAAATAATAGACAGCAAGGCTTTGGGAAAATAAATACTTCATCACCCTTCACCGCTAGAAATAGTATAGGTACAATTTTCACCTTATTTGGGTATATAACTTTGTTATTAATAAGTATCATTTTTGTATCTTTATTTAAGAGAAAAAGATTTAAAGCTAAATAAGAATGGAGCTGTTTACACAGCTCTTTTTACTTACATGGACAAATTTTTCTATCCAATAAAATATAAGTAACTACATACCGCTAAGAGCTATTACTCCAGCAAAAATTCCTTTATAATCTACTCTAGTTATATTTATTTAACATATATATTTCAATGGAAATATGAATAACTTAGATAAAATAATTTAATCCAATTACATTTCTAACCTCAACTAGTGTACTAGAAGCTATATTTCTTGCCCTTATACTTCCTTCTTTTAATATTTCATATAAATAATATTTATTCTTTTCTAAGTCTTTGCGCTTATCTCTTATAGGTTTAAGCTCAGCTTGCAATATTTCATTTAAATATTTCTTTATCTTTACGTCTCCTAATCCACCTCTCTTGTAATTTTCCTTCATTTCATTTAATACTATCTTATCCTTACAAAAAACATCTAAATAAGTAAATACAACATTTCCTTCAATCTTTCCTGGGTCTTCAACTCTTATGTGATTTTGATCAGTGTACATACTCATAACCTTTTTTCTTATTGTATCTTCATCATCTGATAAATAAATTGTATTCCCTAATGATTTACTCATTTTACTTTTGCCATCTATTCCAGGAAGCCTTGCTGAAATTCCCTTTGGAATAATTGCCTTTGGCTCAACTAATATATTAGTTTTATAAATATTATTAAAACTTCTAACAATTTCCCTAGTTTGCTCTATCATAGGTAGCTGATCTTCTCCTACTGGAACTAGATTGGCTTTAAATGCAGTTATATCAGCAGCTTGGCTAACTGGATAAATTAAAAATCCTGCTGGTATGCTACTTTCAAATCCTCTTTCTTTAATTTCACTTTTTACTGTTGGATTTCTCTCTAACCTAGATAATGAAACTAAGTTTAAATAATGCATAGCTAATTCATTAAGCTCTGGTATCTGAGATTGAATAAAAATAGTAGACTTTTTAGCATCTATTCCTACTGCCAAATAATCTAATAAAACATCTAGTAAACTATTTCTAATTTTCTCTGGATTTCTTGCATTGTCTGTTAATGCTTGAGTATCGGCAATCATTATATTCATCTCATAATTATTTGTATTTTGTAATTGAACCCTATTAAGTAAAGAACCAACATAATGACCTATATGAAGTTTTCCTGTTGGTCTATCCCCTGTTAATATAACTTCTTTTCCCATATTTAATCCTCCTATTTATATAAAATAAAAAAACTTCGCCCTAAAAAATAGGACGAAGTAAAATCTCCGTGATACCACCTAAATTGCATAACTTTAAAGTTATACCACTCATCTTCAAGTACTAGCATACTCTATCTGCTATAAGGTGCAGTCCACCATTTCAGATACTCTCATAAGATTTCTCCTTATTCCTCCAAGATCCATTCATTAAATTTCTTCTTGCTAAGATTTCACCAGCCTTAACTCTCTTTAATGAAGCTTAATTTAATTACTATTTCTTTTTCATAAGATTTTGAATATTCTTTTTAACATATTATTATTATATTCTACTTATGTCAATATTTATATTACTTTTATTAATTATCTTTTAAATTTAAAACTTAAAATTTTCTAAATAACAAATAAATATATTAAATTTATTAATATTTTTGTTGCTATTTATTTAATTTAATGTTATTCTATTTAAGCAGTTGGTACGTAAGTGCTAATTACTTGAGGAGCTTGGGTTGTCTTTCGCCGGATACCAAGCTCCTCTCTATTTATAAAGATTTATGGAAAGGATAAATATATGAATTTTAAAAATTTAAATATAAATTTGCAATTAATTGACTTATTAAAAAAGAATGGAATAGTAACTCCTACTAAGGTTCAAGAAGAGGTTATTCCTAAAATCATCAATAAAAATGATTTAATAGTAAAGTCTAAAACTGGTTCTGGTAAAACCCTATCCTTCTTACTACCTATTCTTCAAAGAATAAACAGCAATTCTAAAAATACAGAAGTGTTAATTTTATCTCCCACTAGAGAATTAGCTATTCAAATTACTGAAGAAGCTAATAAATTTAATATAAATGATTTAGGAATATTAGCTGCTTATGGTGGTAAAGATGTTGGCTCTCAATTAAAGAAGCTTAATAAGGGTATTAACATTATCATTGCAACCCCAGGAAGATTAATAGATCATTTAGAAAGAAAAAGCATAGATTTAAGTAAATTAAATACTGTGGTTATAGATGAAGCAGATCAAATGCTTTTAATGGGCTTTAGAAATGAAATAGAAAAAATAATGTCTTATGCTCCAAAAAAGATTCAAACTCTTTGCTTTTCTGCAACTATAGATTCTAAGGTTAAAAAACTTGCTTACAGATATATGGATAATCCAACTATTATTGATATTACAGAAAATGAAGAATCTGAAATTCCTAATATACGACAAGAAGTTGTTAAAACTACAGACAGATGGAAAGCAGATGCTTTAGTTAAGATTTTAGAAGAAGATAATCCCTTTATGTCTATTATCTTCTGCAGAACCAAAAGACGTGCTGATGAATTAGAAATTAAACTTGCTGCTAAAGGTATAAAAGCTGCTAAAATACATAGTGATATTCCTCAAAATAAAAGAGAAAAAATAATGAAATCTTTTAGAAATTGTGAAATACAATATTTAATTGCAACGGATGTTGCTTCAAGAGGAATTGATGTAACTGGAGTAACTCATATATATAACTATGATGCTCCTGAAAGTGTAGAAAGCTATATTCACAGAATAGGTAGAACAGCTCGTGCTGGAGATACTGGTTATACTTGCCTTATTACAGATCCTAAAAACTATAATATTCTAGAAGAAATTGAAGAATACTTAAAAATTAATATTCCTGAAAGATACTTTAAATTCAGATAAACAGCTAAAATAAGGAAGTAATTTACTCCAAATCACTTCCTTATTTTTTACTTTTTAATTTTCATTTTTTCAATCTTTAATTCTAACTCTTACTTCTTCCCTCTTACCTATTATCTTAGCTTCCATATATCTCTATTGTATTCTTCAATAGTTCTATCTGATGAGAAGAATCCAGCTTTACTAATATTAATTAATACCTTCTTATTCCAAGTATTTCTATCTTCGTAATCCTTAAACACCTTTTCCTTAGTCTTAATATAGTCCTCTAAATCTAGTAATGTCATAAACCAATCTTTATTAATTAGTTCCTTTTGAAGTCTAGTTAGATTTTCTTTATCTCCAACAGCTAACATTTCATCACTTACTATAAAATCAACTAACTCCTTAATTTCTGGTTTTTCATAGTATGTCTTTGAAATGTAATCTGATTTCTTATAATGTTCAATAACTTCTTCACTTGATTCACCAAAGATATAGATATTATCATCTCCAACTAATTCATGAATTTCAACATTTGCTCCATCTTCAGTTCCTAAAGTTAATGCTCCATTTAGCATAAATTTCATATTACCAGTACCTGAAGCCTCCTTTGAAGCTAATGAAATTTGTTCTGAAACATCACAAGCTGGTATTAATTTTTCTGCTTTTGTTACATTATAGTTTTCAACCATAACAACCTTTAAATATTTATTTACTTCTGGATCATTATTTATTATTTCTTGTAAACATAATATTGTATGAATTATATCTTGAGCAATTACATATGCTGGTGCTGCTTTTGCTCCAAATATAATTGTAACTGTTCTTTTTGGAAGATTTCCCTTCTTAATTTCTAAATATTTATAAATAATATAAAGTACATTCATTTGTTGTCTCTTATATTCATGAAGTCTCTTTATTTGAATATCAAATATAGAATTTTCATCAACATCTATATTTTGTGTATCCTTTAAATATTTCTTCAATTCTAATTTATTATCTTTTTTAATTTCTTCTAACCTTTTTAGCACTTCATTATTATCTATATATTTTACTAAGTCTTCTAATTTTTTTGCATCAGTTTTAAATTCATCACCAATTAAGCTACTAATGTACTCTGAAAGTTCATTATTACAGTGAATTAACCATCTTCTAAATGTTATACCATTTGTTTTATTATTAAACTTCTCAGGATATATATCATAAAATGGTTTAAGTTCTTCATCTTCCAATATTTCTGTATGAAGAGCAGCAACTCCATTTACACTAAATCCATAGTGAATATCCATATTAGCCATATGAACTCTTCCATCCTTATCAATTATATGCACTCTTTCATCAGAATACTTAGCTTTTACTTTGTTAGCTAACTCTCTTATTATTGGCATTAATTGTGGTGCAACTCTATCCAAGTATTCCATTGGCCATTTTTCTAAAGCTTCTGCTAAAATAGTATGATTTGTATATGCACAAGTCTTAGAAACTATTTCTATTGCTTCATCCATTTCTATTCCTCTATTGCCTAAAAGCCTAATTAATTCAGGAATAACCATTGATGGATGTGTATCATTTATTTGTATTACAACATGTTCATTTAGCTTATGAATATCATATCCTTTTGCTTCAAATTCCTTTAATATAAGTTGTGCTGCATTACTTACCATAAAGTATTGTTGATAAACTCTTAATAAATTTCCAGCCTTATCACTATCATCTGGATATAAGAATAAAGTTAAATTTTTCTTTATTTCTTCCTTATTGAAATTAATGCCATCTTTTACTAAGGATTCATCTATAGTATCTATATCAAATAAATGAAGTTTGTTACATGGCTTATTATATCCAGTAACGTCTATATCATAAAGAGTTGATGTAACCTTAAAACCTCCAAATGGAACTTCGAATTTTATATCTGTTTTATTTAACCAACTTTCACTAGTTATCCATGGATTCTTAACAGCTTTTTGTTTATTATTTTCAAAAACTTGTTTAAATAAACCAAAATGATAATTTAAACCTATTCCATCTCCATTAAGTCCTAATGTAGCAATTGAATCTAGGAAACAAGCTGCAAGTCTTCCAAGTCCACCATTACCTAATGAGGGCTCTAATTCTACTTCTTCAATTTCAGTAAGCTCCTTACCATTATCATGTAAAACTTTTTTAACTTCTTCATATAAGCCTAAATTAATTAAGTTATTAGATAAAAGCTTTCCTATTAAAAATTCTGCAGAAATATAATATAACTTCTTATTCCCTTCATTATTTCCTTGTTTCTTTATTGAATCTTTTGTTAATTCTAATAAAGCTAAATAAATTTCTTCATTACTTGATTCTTTTATTGTCTTTTTAAATCTCTCATTTAAAACTTTTGATAAAATTTCTTTTACCATTTTATTATCCCACCCTTACATTATTTCCTTCATTTATAATAATATTATTTATTAATCCCTTTAGTTACTGGACTAATTAAACCCTTTACAAATATTATAATATCAGTATTAAATAATAAAATTTGCAAATTAATTCTTTTATTTGTATATTCTTTATATTAAATTGCAAAAAAATATATTATCTTATTTTCCCCTTGAATTTTATCCAAAGAATCATAAGATAATATATATTTTTTATAATAAAACTAATAATTCCTAATACTTATAAATTATAATGTTATATTTTTAATATACATTACTATTTTCTTATCCAACTAACTACATATTTATATTTAGTATCTAGTCTAGGATTAGTAGATCTGAATTCTCCATCTATCCACATTTCTTTTAAAAATAAATCAAGATGACAAAGTGCTATTCCTATATCTATTCTATTCATTTTTGATTTTCCTATATTATATATATGGAAGTTATCTTCATCAACCACTATCCTCCAAGGTTGGCTATTTAAAGATGATGGTGCTAATCTAACCATCTCTAAAGTCCTAGAATATATATCTTCCTTTTTAATAAACTTTTTACTAAAATCTTTATTAAAAAATAACTCTGAAAAATCTATTCTATTATTTCTATGGTCCTTTATAAAATATGAAATAAAAGATTTTTTTCCTCCCTTATATCCAATTGGAGATATTACTGGTAATATTTCATTTTCTTTTAAGTTAATTGTCTTTTCAAAAGCACTTTTACTAAAGCTAGCTCCAAGCCATACAGAATCAAGACCTAAAGAAGTACAATATAAGATAGCCTTTTCAAATGTATATCCTAATGCTTCTAAATCAAAGTAACCCTTTTCACACACTGCTATAAGATAATAATTTGCACCATTTATTACTCCATAAGTTCCTAATCTAACTACTCCATCATATTTTTCTTTTTTTTACTAGTCTTATTCTTACATTAATATCAAAAGGATTATCCAATGTATTAACATATTCCTCAATTTTATCAATTGTTTCTTCTAATAGTAATTCTTCACTATAGCTTCTAAAAGATTATCTATTTCTAATAGAATCTTTTATTGACCTTATGCATAAATTATTCACCCTCTAAATCCTCTTATTAATTATCAAGTCCCAAATATCCTCACTCTATTTTACCATTTTATTCTTTTATTATCCAATATATATAGTTATAAAAATTTATGCATTATATATATTAATAAATTTCTTTCTCTAATAATTCTAAACTTCTTATCCTTATTTTCTTTGTTCCTATAATATCTATTATATTTTTATTTTCTAAATAACTTAGTTTTCTACTTAACGTTTCCCTTGCTAAGCCACAGTAATTTGCCATACCTTCTCTATTTAAAGGTAGCTCAATTTCTATACTATCATTTATAATCTTTCCATATTTCTCTGAAAACTCAATTAACATATAACATATTCTTGATTCAGGATTGTTATTTGATAGATTCTTACTTAAGTTTTCTACCTCTGATAGTCTCTTATTTAATTCAGACAAAAGTTTTAATGCTATTTCAGGATTAGAATATAATATTTCTTTTAAATCTTCTCTTGAAATAGTACATAATTCAGTATTTTTAACTGCTGTTGCAGATACATTTATTTCATGTGTATCTCCTAGTATATTACTTTCTCCAAGAAAATCTCCAACTGTCAATATATTTATAATCTGCTCCTTTCCAGTTACAGTAGTTTTACTTATTTTTATCATTCCTTCACTTATTATAAAAAGTTTAGAAACTTTATCGCCTTCTAAAAATAAACTTTCTCCTTTTTTTAAAAACATATGCTTTCTTATAGATATTATTCTATCTAATTCCTCTTCAGAAAGTGATTCAAATATAGGTACTTCTCGTGCATATAATCTACTTGCACATTTTTCACAACAACAATCACAATTCAAAATAAAATACCTCCTAGCCTAAATCATATAAATTAATTTAATTATACTATAAAACTCACATTTATAATTAAATTATATAATTTAGAAGGAGGCATTCTTTTTAAGTTTATATTTATTACTTACAATCCTCGGGTGTAAATGTACAATAACCTATATTGTCACATTCTTTTTTCATATTAACCCACTTAGCATTGCTTTCTATACTTTCTAATGCTGTAGGATATAATATATAGTTTTCCTTAAATATATGGTCTTTTAATTCAAAACAAATAGAATTTGAAAGTTTTTTCAACTCATCTTTATAATCATTAAAATCTAAGTTTTCAACAGACTCACTTAATTCCTTTAGTGCTCTTTTCTTCTTTCTTAAATCTTCATGTTCAAGTCTCATTATTCTAGTAGGTCCTGTTATCCCCCTTGTTTCAAGTTCTGGAAATAAAACATCTTCCTCCCTTTTATGATGTGGCTCAGCATCTAATATACTTATAATTAATTCAGTTACTCTTGTAAATTCTTTTCTGTCCTTATCATAGCTTTCCATATCTAGTATTAGATTTGTCACTTCTTCTAATTCCTTTAAAAAATTTAATATTAATTCATGTTCTTCTATTAACGTATATAAAACATGTCCTTTAGATATATTACTTTGTAATTTTTCAAGTTCACCTTTTAAAATCATCATATGAATTTCACATAAATGTCTTAATTCACTTGGGTTCATTCCTTCTTCTACTAAGCTTTGTTCTGCCATAGAAAGTTCCAATGGACTTATTGATTTAACAAGCTTTAATCCCTTTTCCTTTAAGTCTTCTGTTAATCCTTTTTCATTTAAATTTCTTAAAAGTATTGTTAATTCCTTTATTTTGTCTTCATTGACTGCTCTATTTATACCATTATCTAAAATAAATCTTTTCTTTTCCATATATTAATCACCTCTATATTTTCAATAAATTTCTATTGATATCTCTTAAATAGACTATTATTTTCTTTATGAATATGAACAAATAAATCTTTTTCAAGTTCATGCATCTTCATATATGCTAATTTAAAGCTTGTACATGCCCATTCTGGGGCATTATAATCATTAGTAATACTTGCTAATTCTTTAAGTATGTCTCCTGCTGCTTCATGTTCTCCTATAAATCTTTCTATTTCTGCTTTTAAAATTTTTTTCTTTGTTTTATCATTAGTATTTTCAAATTCAATTATCTTTGGAAATAATATCTTTTCCTCTTTTATTAAATGTTCTTCTAACTCACATTTTAGTGCTCCAAAAAGCTTATGAACTTTAGTTAAGACTTCTGGTAAGTGATTATAATGAACTTTAAATACCTTAACTAGTAATGGATCTATATCCTTTAACAATTCAAAAGTTTTAGTATGATGAGTATTTACTATGTGATTAATTAATTCCTCTGAATTTTTTTCATTCCAATTTATATATGATGAATTATCAAATACAAATTTTTCAAGCTCCTTATTTATATCTTCAATAAATTTATCTACATCAATATCTTTTTCTTTTAATGCAACTTCTAAATTTTTATTTCCACCACAGCAATAATCTAATTGCATATCATTAAACTTTTCTACAATTGCAGGATAAATAATAACACATTCACCTAAACTTAAATTTTTATTTATATTATTTTTCATAATGAACTCCTCCAATAATGTTTTCTTATCTATGAGTAAATTATAAGAAAACTTACAAAATAAAAATGTGATTTGAATCAAATTTTATAATTTTAATTTTTTATTTTACAGTTCAAGTAAAGAGCATATGTAAATTACTCTATTTTTAATTATTGAAGTACTAAGCGCATTATATAATTACCTTTCTAAAACTTTATATTTTTATATGAATAAAAATATAAGGAGATATAAAGTCACTACATCTCCTTAGAAAACTTATATTAAACTAATTGTTGAAGACATGTTTTTAAATCATCTTCTGGGTTACTAATAGGTCTAAGATCAAATGTATCTATTAAATATTGCAAGACATTTGGTGATATAAAAGCTGGTAATGATGGTCCTAGGAACATACCTTTTATTCCAAGAGATAATAAAGCTAATAAGTCTGCAACAGCTTTTTGCTCATACCATGATAAAATTATTGATAATGGTAATGCATTTACATCTGTTCCAAAAGCATCTGCCAAAGATGTTGCAATTTTCACAGCAGAATAAACATCATTACATTGACCTACATCTAAAAGCCTAGGTAATCCATTTACTTCTCCAAATTCTAGCTTGTTAAATCTATATTTTCCACAAGCAAGGGTTAATATAATACAATCCTCTGGCACTTGTTCAGCAAATTTTGTATAATAATTTCTTCCTGGTCTTGCTCCGTCGCATCCTCCAATTACAAAGAAGTGTCTTAGCTTACCTTCTTTAACTGAATCAACTATCTTATCTGCATGACTTAAAGTTGCCTTATGAGCAAAACCAACTAATATTTCATGTTCTTCTTCATCTTCTTCAAATCCACCTAACTCTAAAGCCTTATTAATTATTTCAGAAAAATCCTTATATCCATTTTCATCTCTTCCTATGTGTACTATTCCATCCCAACCAACTACTCCAGTACTATAAATTCTATCTTTATAGCTTTCTCTTGGCTTCATTAAGCAATTAGTTGTCATAAGTATACATCCTGGTATATTATCAAATTCCTTTTGTTGATTTTGCCATGCAGAACCGAAATTTCCAACTAAATGCTTATATTTTTTAAGTCCATCATATCCATGAGATGGTAACATTTCTCCATGAGTATATATATTTATTCCTTTGCCCTTACTTTGCTCTAATAACATTTCTAGATCTCTTAAATCATGACCAGAAACAATTATAAATGGGCCTTTCTTAGTCCTAACATTTACCTTATGAGGTGTAGGATTCTTATATCTAGTTGTATTAGCATCATCTAATACTCTCATAACTTCTATAGCTATTTCTCCTGTCCTCATAACCCAACGTATTAATTCTTCTACTTCAACATTATCATTTGTTATAATTTCTAATGCCCTAAAATAAAATTGATCAACTTGATCACTATAAAAATCTATAAATCTTGCTTGGTGTCCATAAGCAGATATTCCTTTTAATCCATAAAGAATAGTTGATCTTAATGATCTTATATCTGCATCTAATTCTTGATCATACATTATTCCTGCTTTAACTGCATCTTTTAACATTTCCTGCTTAGTATCACTTAAGTTATATGTGGCAGCATCAGGGTAATCTCCTTTTGGTGCTTTTCTACGTAATGACTCTTTTATTTTTTGAGAATCTTTAAGCATTTGTATATGTACTTCTACATCAAAGTTAACATTTGTTAATGTTGTAAAAAGTCCATTTTCTACAAATTCAACTATTGTTTTATCTATAAGTTCTCCCTTATCAATTAATGGTTTAGCATAGCATGATATCCCCTTTAACTGATAAATTAATAAGTCTTGAAGATTTGCTACTTCTGGTGTTTTTCCACAGACACCCAGCTTAGTACACCCCTTTCCCCCTACAGTTTGCTCACATTGATAACAAAACATTGAATTATCCATATTACTCTCTCCTTTCTATATATAAATCTATTATCCGTTATATAAAATATTTTTATTCATATATAATATGCTTTTTAAAAGCAAAAAAATTCACCATTGCTTAAAACAATGGTAAATTTTTTATTATTAACTCTTCTTTATTCCTATTATCTTTTTGAATCCCATTATTGAAATAATACAATTAGCTATAAATATAACTATACAAATTGCTATACTTAACAAATATACATTATTTAGATTTTCACTTAAAAAATCACCTAAAGCATTAATGGCAAAATAACTATGCATAGAGCCAACTGCTAATGGAATAAAATAAAATAATTCTACTTCTCTTATTATAGATTTACTTATATCCTTCTTAGATGCTCCTATTTTTAAAAGTGTTTGATATTTTTGCTTATCTTCATTTGCATCACTATAAACTTTTATGTAAATAATACTAGCTTCTGCTAATGCCATTACTAAGAATAAGAATCCTCCAATTGCATAAATAAACTTTACCCATTCTACTTTTTTTAATTCATATTGTCCATAGTATCCCTTTGTAGTTTCTAAATTAATATTTTCTCCTACTTTATCTATTACATTAATTATATCTTCTTCATTTTCTATTTTAATTCCATAAAACTTTATTTCAGTTGCTGTTTCTTTAAGCTTTTCATATTCATCATTATTTACAATTATTGTAGCATAATTTAATGCTTCTCCAAACACTCTGATTCTAGTACTTTTACTTATATTAAAATTAATATCATTTAATTTAATATCTTTTTTATTAGTTAAAAAGCTCATAAGAGTACCTGGCCTTTCAATATATATAACATTATTATCCTTTACCATTTCCTCATTAAACTTATCTAATTCTTTTTCATCATCATTAGTTTTTAGTATATTAGATAAGTTTTCATATGGTATTACTATATACTCATCCTTTTTGTAGTCTTCTACATCTTTTAATGTATTACTAACCTTTAAAACTTTAGTTTCTAAAGAATATTTTTCTTTCCCTACATTTTTTAAGTCCTCTGCTATTTTTTCTGTATTAAAATCATCTGTAGATGAAATTGCTAAGGAATATACCTCAATATTTCTTTGAATATTTTCATATCTTATCTTCATTGAAAAAGCCGTTCCAAGAACTGTAGTTGTTGTTGCTGTTAATATAGCTATAGTAGCATAAACTGTATAATTTTTTCTAAATCTATAAGCTAAAGTATTTATAGTAATAATATTTTCTCCATTATATAATATAGATTTTTTATTAATTAAGAAATTAAATACTATTGGAAAAACAGCTCCAAATAGTCCATAGGTTCCTATACATACTATTATTAAAGTTTTAAGAGCATTCAAAGCTTGTTTACTTATTAAATAATATCCATAGCCTATTAAAATCAATGAAATTATAGCAATTATATATATAAGAATATTAACCTTAGGCATCTTTTCTTGTTTTTTACTTGCATTTAAAAGATCTACAATTTTACTTCTAACTATACTTATAAAACCTTTTATACTCATAAATAGAAATATAGCCATAAAAATTACTATAGTATAAATTATTGAATTTAGCTTTACAGTAAAGGTTACATCTATATTAAAATCTGCAATTTCAAAGACTATTATTTGGAAAAACTTTGATAAAACAACTCCAATAGTTGTTCCAATTATTAATGCACTTATTCCAATTAACATCATTTCAATAAAATATATCTTTCCTATTACAACGGAATCAAGACCCATAAATGCATAAATACCAATTTCTTTTTTTCTATTTTTTAAGAAGATATTAGATGCATACCAAATAAAGAAAAACATAAAAATAACTAAAATAATAGTTATAAGTTGTAAAATAAGCTTACTATATCTTTCATTCATTTCACCAAGGACCTTCATTGCATCTCCATCTAGCATAATTCGGAAATTACTTAAAACAACTACTGAAAAAATCATTGATATAAAAAACATAGTATATATCTTTATATTATTCTTAAAATTATTATAAGCTATACTAAATATGCTCATTATTTAGCACCTCCTAAGGATGCTAACATATCGATTATCTTACCATAAAACTCTTTTCTACTTTCTCCTTTATTTAATTGACACTTTATTTCTCCATCACTTAATATGTATACTTTATTAGAATAACTTGCAGTAATAGCATCATGAGTAACCATAACAATAGTAGCCTTTTCTTCTTTATTTGCTCTACTTAATGATTCCAATAAATCTGATGATGATCTTGAATCTAAGGCTCCAGTAGGTTCATCTGCAAAGATTACTTTTGGATCAGTTATTAAAGCTCTAGCTGCTGCCCCTCTTTGCTTTTGTTCTCTTTTTACCTAAAGCTAATGGTAATGCTATATTATCCATTAAATTCATATTATCTAATAAGTTATAATCTTGAAATATAAACCCTATTTTATCTCTTCTTAAATTGGATAATTCTTTATTTTTAATCTTTGTTATATCCTTTCCATCAAAGATTATTTCACCCTTTGTTGGTTTGTCTAAAGTTGAAATTAAATTAAGCAAAGTAGTTTTCCCTGCTCCTGATGGTCCCATTATAGAAATAAAATCACCTTCATTTACAGCAAGATTTATATTATTTAAAACCCTTGTTCTAAATCCCCTAAGTCCATATTCCTTAGATACATCCTTTAATCTTAAAATTTCCTTCATAATTCATTCCTCCCAAATTAACTATAACCTTAAATATATTTTAATAGTTTTTTAATTTGGATTCCTTCACTTAACCTTACCTTTTTTATTCTAATGTTACATTTTAATAACATTTAAGTAATCAGATATTTTATAAAAGTATATATTAAACAAAGTATACTCACCCTTTATTGATTCAACATTAATTTCATGTTCCAATTTATTTAAAACCTTTTTAGTGAAGTAAAGGCCCATCCCAGTAGATTTATATACTTTATTTCTACCATTACTTCCTGTAAACCCTTTATTAAATATCCTATCTATATCTTCTTTTGCTATTCCTATACCATTATCCTTAATACATAACTTTATGTAATCTTTATTATCTTCTGCATAAAATTCCATCTTACCATTTTTCTTTGAATATTTTATAGCATTATTAATTAATTGATCTATAACATAAATAATCCATTTCCCATCACTATAAATGTTATAGTTTAAATTACTTGTAACTACTTCAATCTTATTTTTTATTAAGAAAAATGAATTGTTTCTTATGGATTTTTTAACTATATCGCCTAAGTTTTCTTCCTTAATAAATATATCTTCTGATGCAACTGTAGCCCTACTTCCATAAATAATTGAATTAACTAAAAAGTTAATTTTTTCAGTTTCATTTTTTATACTACTTGCTAAAGCATAATCCTCTATTTCTTCTGAAATTATATTAAGTGCTGTTATTGGTAATTTTATTTCATGAACCCATTTAGAAATATATTCTTCCATATCTCTTAATTTTTCTTCATATTCTTTCACTTTAAAATCATACTTATTATCCTTATTTTCTATAATCTTAAAAATTATTTCTTCTTCTAAATAACGTCCTTTAACATCATCTATTGAAATATCATTCTTATTTAAAATAGATTTATATATAGCATAATATTTCTTCTTCCAATAAAAAAAAGCAATGCATATCCAGCCTAAATATATAGTAATTAAAATAAAATCCAGGTAAATTAAATCACTAGTTCTACCATTAAATGAATTTATTGTAAGTAAATATATGTTTATTACTAATAATAAAGTAATTGAAAATATAATATTTATACTCTTTTCTTTTATAAATCTTATTAAATTCATTGAACCATATACCCTATTCCTTTCTTGGTCTTAATAAAATTACTTAATCCTAATTCATCTTTTAGTCTTGTTCTTAACCTAGTTACATTTACAGTTAATGTGTTATCACTTACAAATTCATCATCATTCCATAAGCTCATCATAATTTTATCTCTTGATACTACTTTCCCTTTATTTTTTATAAGTATAGATAATATTTTCATTTCATTTTTAGTTAAATCAATAACATTATCTTCATACTTAAATGTACATTTCTCCATATCTAATATAGTATCGTTATAATAAATAACAGAATCTGAAAAAGTATAGTCATAGCTTCTTCTTAGTATTGCATTTATCTTAGTTATTAAAATTTCTATTGAAAAAGGCTTGGTTATATAATCATCCCCACCATTATTTATTCCCATAATTAAATCCATATTAGAATCTCTAGAAGATAAAAATATTATTGGAACTTTAGATATTTCTCTAATTTTTTCGCACCAATAAAACCCATCATAATATGGTAAATTAACATCCATAATTATTAAACTTGGTTTCTTTTCAGTAAATTCTTTTACTATATTACTGAAATCATCTATTAACTCAACACTAAATCCCCATTTATTTAAAGATAAAGAAAGTCGATTAGATAAATCAATATCATCCTCAATTAATAAGATTTTTTTCATTATAATACCTCTCTATACTCTTTTACTAAATTATAACATTATAATACTTCATATAAAACATTATAAAAAAGGGGATAAATATCATATTCATTGCGGCCTCGTAAACTCTAAGTCGCCTTTATATGATATTTATCCCCTTCAAAACTGAAGGAAGGAATTTATTAGTACTTTAAATAACTTGTATTATCTGGTACTCCTGATACATTTTCATTTCTATCTAAAGTATCTATTTTTAACATATCCTCTATCGATATTTCAAAGTCAAATATATTAAAGTTTTCTTTAATCCTATCTTCATTGGATGATTTTGGTATTGGAATGATATCATTTTGTATATGCCATCTTAATGTAATTTGAGGAATTGTCTTATTATATTTCTTTGATAAATCTATCATTAAAGGTTCTGTTAAAACTCTTCCTCTCATTATAGGTCCCCAAGCTACTAATTGAATATTATTTCCTTGGCAATATTTCACCATTTCTTTTTGAGTACATCCTGGATGTATTTCAATTTGATTTATCATTGGCATTATTCTAGCAGTTTTCTTTAGGTCTTCTAAATGCCCTATTTTAAAGTTACATACTCCTATAGCCTTAACTTTACCTTCATAATAAAGATCTTCTAAAGCTCTCCAAGTCTCAGAATTCAATTCAGTTGGCCAATGAATATAATATAAATCTAGATATTCTACACCTAACTTTTTAATAGAATCATTAAAAGCTTTCATTGCCTTTTCATATCCATGACAGTCATTCCATAACTTAGTTGCTAAGAAAATATCTTCTCTTTTTACATTGCTTTCTTTAAGAGCTTTTCCTATAGCTTCTTCATTTCCATAAAAAGCTGCTGTATCAATATGTCTATATCCTACCGTCAATGCATAATTTACAGCATTAATAACTTGTTCATCATCACCTAATTTATAGGTTCCAAATCCTATAGAAGGTATTTTTAATCCATTTTCTAATTTTTTATAATCACTATTCACATTATCACTCCTTTTTTCTTACTTTTATTCCTCTTATAATATTATACAATAATAATTAAATCATCAGAATATTCACTTTCTAAATTACATAAATATCACTATAATCCTTAAACTTTCTCTTATTTATAATAAAAGTTTTATATTTATAGTAGTAAAGCTATGAACTATAATAATTATACTTCATAGCTTTAAAAATATATTAAATAGTACTTTGGTTACGCTAGCAATGCTATAACGCCCTTAATACTAATAATAACAAGAGAATTTAATTAACAATTAATTTAAATACTTTATTTACAAGACTTAATGACTTTTGTGTTATACCATCAATTGTATAAGTATTATTTTCTTCCCCAATAAGTATCTTAGTTTTTATACTAAATTCCTTATTATACTTTTCTATTATCGTATCCTTTAAATCATATCTAAAGTTACTTCCTCCTAAAACAACTACACTAGGGTTAATTATTGCAGATATTACTTTAATAGCATCTATAACTACACGACAATATTCAAGATCATCTAATTCACTAGAAATCTTTGTGTTAAAAAAAGAATCTCCCATGGGAATAAATCCAATTTCTCCTGCATACCCATTATCACCTTTAATAACTTCTCCATTTACTACTATTCCAGATCCTACCCCTAATGAAGTAAAACTTATATATACTAAACTCATTTTTCTATTATTATTCTTTTCAACATAATCATTATAAAAAGCTATTGCAGATGAGTTTATATCATTTTCTAATAATATAGGAATATTAAACTTTTCTTCAATTTGTTTTTTTATCTTTATTTCCTTCCAATCTTCCATTCTAATTCCAGATAAAAATCCATCATCAGTTACAACTCCTGGAACGCTAATTCCAATGCCTTCAATATTTTTATAAATACCCTCTAATGATTCAATTAATTCTATAACTACATTAACATCCTCTAGTGAAGTAATTCCTCTGCTATTTTCCTCAATTGTGTTCCCTAAAGTATTTACAACTCTATAATTTACATTATATTTTTCTATAGCCATAACAAGTAAAAATCTTTTATTTAAATTTATTTCATATCTACTCGCTCTTCTTCCACCAGTGGATTCATCAAGACCTAAAGATACTATTTCATCCATATCCATTAATTCCTTAAGAATAGCTCTTACAGTTGTGTGACTTAATCCTGTATCTTTAGATATTTCACTTCTTGTTGCATTCCCCCTGCTTCTTATTGAACTTATTATTAGTGAAGTATTTACATTTTTAAGTTCTGTTGGTTTTCCTATAATTTTATTCATTATTAGATACCAATCGCCTTTAAAATATCTATTGGCTTAAGAAATTCATAATCAGCCTTTATTCTATCTAAACTATCAGCTCCCCAAAGTGCTATTCCAAAATCCATTCCAGCTTCCTTAGTAGCTTTAAAATCAAATATTGTATCTCCTATATACATGCAATCCTTTGGATCAACTCCTACTATTTCAGTGAATTTTAATAATGGATCAGGATAAGGCTTATGTCTTTCTGTATCCTCTTCTAGAACTTTACATTGAATATATTTATCTAAACCTTTGCTTACAAAATCTATTTCATACTGATCTCTAGTTTTTGAACTTACAATTCCACAAATTATATTATTATCATTTAAAGATTTAAACACTTCCTCAAACCCATCATATAAAACTGCTCCCTCTTCAAATTCATTTACATATTTAACCCATTTACTATAAGACTTTTCTATATCTTTAAATCCTAGTTCTTCAAGAGTTCTTCTACCAGCATATGCTTTAAATTTTAATAATTTATCATATTCTATTTCTAATCCTAATTCCTCTTTAATCAATCTTTGCAAAGGAACAAAATTCATTCTTTCAGTATCTAGTACTGTACCATCTAAATCAAAAATTATACATTTATACTTTCCCATGTCTTATATACACACCTTTTAAAATACTTTTGAAAGTTTATTACAAAAGTATTTTACCACATATTAGAATTTTATTCAATACGAAATAACCTATGATATATATTAATATAAAAAGTCCTAACTATTTAAGCTAGGACTTTTCTAAAATCTTATAGTAATTCACCATATCTATTAATAAATTTCTTCTTTAAAACTACTATTAAAGACATATATAAAATTATAATTATGCTTAAACATATAAAATATACTAAAGGCATTGCTACCATTTCTAATGTTTTTCCAAAAGTAGTATAAGGTATAACTGTTCCTACTATTATTCCTAATGTAGTTAATGATGTTAGTTGCCATGATGCTCTACTATTAATAACTGGAGTTTCTTCAGTTCTAATCATATGAATTACAAGAGTTTGAGACCATAATGATTCAACAAACCAACCTGCATGGAATAGTCCTATAAATCCAAGTTGTTGTATTTCATTTAAGCTATGATATTGTCCTCCAAATACAAATGGACAAATAAAGAAATACATTAATATAAATGTTATAATATCAAATAATGAACTAGTAGGTCCCATCCAAAACATAAATTTACTAATAGAACTTGCATCCCAAGTACGTGGTTCTTTTAAATATTCTTCATCAACATTATCCCATGGAATTGTAATACATGAAAAATCATAAATTAAATTTAACATTAATAACTGAATTGGTAGCATTGGTATAAATGGTAGGAATATACTTGCTATTAATACAGACAATATATTTCCAAAGTTTGAGCTAGCTGTCATCTTAATATATTTAATTATATTTCCATAAATTTTTCTTCCTTCTATTACACCATATTCTAATACCATCAAATCTTTTTCTAGTAATATTATATTTGCTGATTCTTTTGCAATATCCACAGCAGTATCTACTGATATTCCAACATCGGCTTCATTCATTGCTGCTGCATCATTTATTCCATCTCCCATAAAGCCTACAGTATGTCCATTTGCTTTAAGGGCTGCAACAACTTTTGTTTTTTGATTAGGTGAAAGCTTAGCAAATACATTAGTTTCTTCAACAGCTTCTCTTAATAATTCATCATCCATCTCTTCTATATCTGAACCTAATAATAAATTATTAACTTTAATTCCAACTTGTTTACAAACAGCTGCTGTAACCTTATCATTATCTCCAGTTAAAATTTTTACATTAACACCATAATCATTTAATGCATTAATTGCACTAGAAGTACTTTCCTTTGGTGGATCTAGAAATGCTAATAATCCAATTAACACCATATCCTTTTCATCATTAATAGAAAGTTCATTAACTCTTGGTGGATTATTTTTTTGTGATATTCCTAAAATCCTCATGCCTTGTCCATTATAGTCTGAAACTCTACTTAAAATTTCTTTTCTAACTTCTTCTGTAATAGGTGTTATTTCCCCATAATATTCTACATGAGTAGATACTTCTAACATTTCTTCAATTGCACCTTTTGTAATAAGTTGAGTCTTTCCTTCTTTATTTTCAACTACAACACTCATACGACGGCGACTAAAATCAAAAGGAATTTCATCTACTTTCTTATAATCCCTCCAAAGTTCTATCATATTACTTTCATTAGCATGATTAATTATTGCAATATCCATTAAATTTTTAAGTCCAGTTTGATGATAGCTGTTAAGGAAAGCATGACGTAGAACTCTATTATCTTCTTTTCCATGAACATTTAATGAATATTCCAAAACTACTTTATCTTGAGTAATAGTTCCAGTTTTATCTGTGCAAAGAACATCCATAGCTCCAAAGTTTTGTATTGCACTTAAATCTTTAACTATTACTTTTTTCTTAGACATAGAAACTGCACCTTTAGCAAGGTTAGCTGATACTATCATAGGTAACATTTCTGGGGTTAGTCCTACTGCTACTGATACTGCAAATAGAAATGCTTCCATCCAGTCTCCCTTAGTAAATCCATTCATAAATAGTACTATTGGAACCATAACTAACATAAGTCTAATTAATACCAAGGATACTGAATTTACCCCTTTTTCAAAGCTAGTATCTTCTTTTTTACCTGATAAATCCTTTGCTATAGAACCAAATATTGTATCATCACCAACATTAATTGCTATTGCTATAGCTGAACCGCTAATAACATTGCTCCCCATAAATGCTAAGTTTTCTAAATCTAGTGGATTCTTACAATCAGTTAATAATGAATCTGATATCTTTTCAACAGGTTCACTTTCACCTGTAAGTGATGATTGGCTTATAAATAAGTCTCTAGCCTTTAATATTCTAACATCAGATGGTATCATGTCTCCTGCTGCAAGATGAATTATATCTCCAACTACTATCTCATTTATTGGAATTTCTTTTACACCTTCAATCTTTCTAGCTACACTAATTGTAGTTTCCACCATTTCCCCTAGTTTTTCAGCAGCTTTATTGGATTTTGTTTCTTGCACAAAACGTAAAATTCCACTAATTAAAACCATTGAAGTAACTATAATAACTGAAGTTCCATCTTTTTTACTTGGTTCTGCCATTATAATGTCTGTTACAAAAGATATTATAGCTAATATTAATAAAATTATTGTAAAGGGATTTATAAAGGCTTCTACTAATCTCTTTATTATAGAATCGCCTTTTTTATGAGTAATTTCATTTTTCCCGTACTCTTCCCTCATTAACTCTACTTTACTTTCTTCATAACCTTGATAGCTTGTATCATACTTCTTTAAAATATCTTTTTCTTTTAGTTTTGATGCTACTATCAAGTTATTAGCTAATCCATTCTTTCTTACTTCCTCTGTAATTACTCTTTTAAATAATCTCTTTTTCATAGTCTTACCTCCTATTTTTTTAATAAATCTAGATGTAAGACATAGATCCAAAAGAAGTATTATAATAAATATTTAATTTTAACTTGTAAGAGGAATAGAATCCTCTCTAATAAATAATCTTATAATTTGCCCTAAAGGATCTATAATCTTACTACTGGCTTCATCCATTCCTCTTCACCTCCTAAAATTAAACTTTATAAAATGGATGTAGAAAAAATAAAAAAACCTTACCACAGATATATGGTAAGGTGAGTAAACTTATAAGTATATTATATTAAAATAATATAAATAATAAAGTTTGCACAAAATATAAAGTAAATTAATTTACTTTATTATCGTTCAAGCTTCAGTATCACAAGGCAATGAAATTGCATTAGTCTATGCCTTGGTTTCGACATAAACTGCTGACCTTCTCATAGTGTCTCCACTATTTTGCGGCAGCAACCCGTATCCTTGTGGTAACCTCACCTACCGATTTTTTATTTTCCATTACATTTACATCTTATTCATTATATCAAAAATTGTCAACCCTTTTAAAATTTATTTCTCAAGATTGTTATATCTATTTAAAAATGTTAAAATAATCCTTAATAATAACTTTATTTATAATATATTATTCTAATTTGAGGTGATACTATATGAATAAGAAAAAAGCTGTATTAATATCTACAGGTGTTTTGGGAGTGCTATCTGCTGGTGCATTAAGCCTAATCGGGAATTATTTTTATAATTTAGCATTAAACCCTAAAAGTTCAAAGGAAGTTATTTTTGGTACTCCAGAAGAGGCAAGTTCAACTAGTGGAGAGGTAGTAAATGAAACAATACAGTGGTTATTGAATATCTCAAATTATTCTGATGTTTATATTGAATCTTTTGATAAACTAAAACTTCATGGATATATGATATTAAATGAAAATTCAACTGATAATTGGGTAATTACAGTTCATGGATATACTGGTAAAGGACTTCAAATGAGTAGTTATGCTAAAAAGTTTTACGATATGGGATATAACATACTAATTCCAGATTTACGAGGACATGGCGAAAGTGAAGGAAATTACATTGGAATGGGCTGGTATGATAGACTTGATATTTTAAAATGGATAAATTTAATTATTGAAGGAAATGAAAATTCTAAAATAATCCTTCATGGTATTTCTATGGGAGCTGCAACAGTATCTATGGTTTCTGGTGAAGTACTTCCTAATAATGTAAAAGCTATAATAGCTGATTGTGGTTATACATCTGTTTGGGAACAATTTTCTCATCAACTAAAGGCTATATATTCATTACCTAACTTTCCTGTAATGAATGCTTCTTCCTTAATTGCAAGATTTAAGACTGGATATGGTCTAAAAGAAGCTTCTGCTTTAAAGCAAGTTAAGAAATCTAAAACTCCTATATTATTTATACATGGAGATAAAGATGATTTTGTTCCTTATAGAATGATGGATGAACTATATAATGCAGCTAATTGTGAAAAAGAAAAATTAACAATACACGGGGCTGGACATGCTAAGTCATCAAAAGTAGACCCTGATTTATATTGGTCAACTATAGAAAACTTTATAAATAAATACATCAGTTAAAGTAAGAAGTAAAAGTGAAGAGTTTTGATAAATTAATATCTTTTATTCATAAAATGTATTATAATTAATAAAAATATATTTTTAGGAGGTATTTATGGAAACTTATGCTATAACTTTTTATTTGAATGAAGATAGTCATACATGTGGATGTGAAGAACATGACCATGATCATGAGCATCATCACCATCATCGAGATGACTACGATATAGTAGGAACTATAAAATCTCTTGGAGCATGGGCTAATTTTATGCCTGATAGTTATTTAGTTAAAACTACCTCTTCTGCAAAAGAAATTGCTGAAAAGATACAAGCTTTCTTAGAAACTGGTGATTTGCTTTTTGTAACTAAGGTTGATAAAGAGAATGTAGCCTCATTAACTCCTGGAGTTGTTGATTGGATTAACTCTTAATTCAAAGAAATATTTATTTTAGAAGAGTATAGCTGTTAATATTGCTATACTTTTTTATATTAATCTAAGTAGAATTATTATAAAAAATTATTCAAAATTTTTCATTATATAACTTATCCCCTAAAATTCTATTCCTTACTTTGTATAGTTAAATTTTCCTTATATGAAAACTTAAATAAATTAACTTATAATAAGTAAAAAAGGAGTGATTTTTTTTGTAGATGCATTAGTTATATTTTTATTACAATTAGTTTATGTTCCACTTCTAACTTTAAGAACTACCTTTGTGGTTAAAGGTAAAAAATTTCAAGCATCACTATTTGCTTTTTTAGAAGCAATTATTTACATAGTAAGCTTAGGTATAGTATTTTCTGACTTAAAGAACTTTTTAAATATAGGTGCTTATATACTTGGTTATGGAATAGTAGTATATGTTGGTGGAAGAATTGAAGAGAAACTAGCAATTGGATATAGATCTATTCACGTTAATTTAATACGAAATAATGAAGAACTTGTTAATAAGCTAAGAGAATTAAAATTTGGTGTAACAAGCTATGAAGGTGAAGGCATAAATAAGGAAAAAAGATATAAACTTGAAATAGTTTCTCATAGAAGTAGAGAAACTGAAGTTATTTCTTTAATTCAATCTTTTGAAAAAAATGCTTTTATTGTTTCTTATGAACCTACTCAATTTAAAGGTGGTTATATTACAAAACAACTAAAAAAATTTTAATAATCAAAAGAGTCATAAATAATATCATTTTATGACTCTTTTTAAAGTTCTAAATTATCTCGGCTTATTATTACTGCAATAAAAGCAAATAATGTAGCTAAAAATGATTTATAGCTAGATATTACTTCTTTATTATTAAAATCATTTTTATGTTTACACTTATTCTCTTGTAATATAGTATAGTTTAAAATTAAAAACATTCCTGTTGTAATTAAAAACATAGTATTGGTTATTATGGGAAATTTAGTTGTATCTATAAAATTTTCTTTACAATTTGTATTAAATAATTCATCTAATATTTGTGCTTTTAAACTATGCACATAATACAAATTTAAAATTGTTGCAATAACTATTATAGTTACTAAATCTATGCTTAAATTTATAGTCCCTAGTTCCTCAAATAGCTCTTGTCTATTAGGTGTTTCAGTGGTAGCACCCTCTTCTACTTCTTCTATAATAGGTTCTCTTTCTCTTTTTGATGTTGTCTTTGAATCTTTCTTTTTTTCTATTCTTCTTCCACCGAAAACATCTGCTGCTCCTCTTCCCTTTTTTTTCTATATTTCTTCTTATACAATAATACCCCACCTTAAAGACATAACTATATTATAAGCTATGCACTTCTTATTGGTGAGGTACTATTTTAGTATATTTAATTTACTTCTGTCTTATCAGCAAATTGGCTATTATAAAGATTTTCATAAAATCCACCTTGCTTCATTAGCTCTTCATGTGTTCCTTGCTCTATTATATTTCCATCATTTATTACTAAAATTAAATCCGCACTTCTTATAGTTGAAAGCCTATGAGCAATTACAAAACTTGTTCTATTTTTCATAATATTCCTCATTGCTTTTTGAAGTAATAATTCTAATCTTGTATCTACAGAGCTTGTTGCTTCATCAAGAATTAATATAGCTGGGTCTTTAAGAATAGCCCTAGCAATAGTTAAAAGTTGTTTTTCACCTTGAGATATATTAGAAGCTTCTTCATTTAAGAACATATTATATCCATCTGGTAGAGTTTTTATAAAGTGATGTACATTTGCAATTTTTGCAGCTTCAATTATTTCTTCTTTAGTTGCTCCAAATCTACCATATTCTATATTATCATAGATAGTTCCATTAAATAGCCAAGTATCTTGAAGAACCATACCAAACATTTCTCTTAGATCTTCACGTTTCATATCTCTTATATCAACTCCATCAATCTTAATGGATCCACCTTTAATCTCGTAAAATCTCATTAAAAGATTAATTAGAGTTGTTTTTCCAGCTCCAGTAGGTCCAACAATAGCTACCATTTGACCACTTTTCACTTCAGCACTTAAATCTTCTATAAGTATCTTATCATCACTATATCCAAACCTTACATGCTCAAAACTTACATTTCCCTTAGGATTTTCAATTTTTATAGCATTATCTGAATCTCTTATTTCTTCTTCTTCATCTAAAAATTCAAAAACTCTATGCACTGCTGCAAAAGCTGATTGTATTGCAGATGATAATTGAGTTACTTGAGATAATGGTTGATTTATTTGCCATATATAACGTATAAAAGCTTGTAAATTCCCTACAGTAATTCCTCCAGAAATTGCTGTTATGGCACCTGTTATACCTACAAGAGCTATTCCTAAATAACTAACAAGACTTACTAAAGGCGACATAATACTTGATATAAATTGAGCTCTAAACCCCATTGAACGTAGTTCTTCATTAGCTTCCATAAAGTCCTTTAAGGCATCTTTTTCTTTACCATATAGTTTTATCTCATTAAATCCTGTATACAATTCTTGTACTCTTCCATTAAGCTTACCTAAAGCCTCTTGTTGCTTGTTAAATAAATTTTGTGATTTATTAACTATTATTTTTGTTATTATTAAACTTAAAGGAATAATTAAAGTAGCTAAAAGTGCTAACTTTATATTAATTGAATACATCATTATAAGTGCTAATCCTATTGATAAAATAGCATTTATTACTTGAACAAAACTTTGTTGCAATGCATTTGATATTGTATCAACATCATTAGTAATCCTACTTAGTACATCTCCATAACTATGAGAATCAAAATATCTTATAGGAAGTTTACTTATTTTACTTTTAACTGCCTTTCTAATATCCATCATAGTATTTTGAATAGCATTTGTTAATAAAAAGCTTGCTATAAAAGTAGAACCTGCACTACTTAAATATACAAAAAACAATATAATTAGAACTTTTACAATATAATTAAAATTAACAGAAGCTCCTGTAACACCTTTTATAATTTCTGAGAAATCTTTAGTTAATCTTGTAATTATTAAACCTTCTGTTCTTGGTGCAATTGCTGTAAATACTGCTGCTGAAATTATAAACAATATTGCTCCAAAGAAAGACCACTTATATTTACTAACAAAAGGAGAAATCTTTTTTACTACTACTTTAAATTTATTCATTATGCTAACTCCTCCTCTGTAAGTTGTGATGCAGCTATTTCATGGTATATATCACAAGTTTTTAAAAGTTCCTTATGCTTTCCAATACCAACTACTTCTCCTTCATTTAAAACTATAATTTTATCTGCATCCATAATTGATCCTATTCTTTGAGCTACTATTAATACAATTGAATCCTTTGTTTCAGCCTTAAGTCTTTTTCTTAATATAGCATCAGTTTTAAAATCAAGAGCTGAAAAGCTATCATCAAATATGTATATTTCTGGTTTTCTAACAATTGCTCTAGCAATAGATAATCTTTGCTTTTGTCCTCCAGATACATTAGACCCACCTTCACTAATTTCCTCTTCAAATTTTTTTGGCTTACGTGAAATAAAATCATAAGCTTGAGCAACCTTAGCTGAATACTCTACTTCTCCAGTTTTTGCATTTTTCTTACCAAATCTTATATTACTTGCTATACTTCCTGTAAATAAAAGTGTCTTTTGAGGAATAAAGCCTATCTTTTTACGCAATGCACTTAAATCATAATCCCTTACATCAACACCATCTATTCTTATGCTACCTTCCGTAACATCATAAAATCTTGGTATTAAATTTATTAATGTACTTTTCCCACTACCAGTACTTCCTATAAAAGCAATAGTTTCACCTTTTTTACCTTTAAAAGAAATATTCTTAAGTACAGCTTCTTCTCCATTAGGATAAGTAAAGGATACATTATCAAATTCAATTATTCCTTTAATATCTGTTTCTTTAACTCCATTATGAGGACTTTTAATTATTGGATCCTCATTTAAAATTTCAGTAATTCTATTTGCTGAAACTTGTGCTCTTGGATACATTACAAATACCATAGAGAATAACATTATGGAAAACATGGCGTGGAAAAGATATTCAATAAATGCAACTAATTGACCAACTTGAAGTGATCCAACATTTATCATTTTACTTGATACCCAGAATATAACTATAATAGCTATATTAAGTAAAAAGAAAAACATTGGCTGTGAAATTGCCATAAGCTTGTTTAACTTTTTTGATACCTCTGCATAAAGTTCGTTAGTTTCTTCAAACCTTTCATCTTCATGTTTATCATTACCAAAAGCCCTTATTACCCTTATACCTGTTAAATTTTCTCTTGATATTCTATTTAGCTTATCTAATCTCTTTTGTAATGTTTCAGATAAAGGTTCAGAAGTCCTTGCTATTATAAATACACCTATTATTATAATTGGTATTACTGCTGCTAAAATTAGTGATAATGATGAACTAGTTCTTAGTATCATTATTAAACTAACAAAAAACATTACAGGTGTAAGTAATGCTGTTCTTAGTAGTGTATTTGTAAATTGTAATATTACAAAGGCATCATTAGTAGTTCTAGTTATCATTGAAGATACCCCAAACTTATCATATTCTGTATGGGAAAACTCTTGAGCCTTTTTAAAAATATCATTTCTCATATCTCTAGTAATTCCTGTTGATATCTTTGAAGAACAATATCCAAGAAGTATGGTTCCAAGAACTCCTATTATTGAAATAATTACTATTATTATCCCCATTCTTTTTATGTAATTAATATCATTATTGATTATTCCAATATCTATTACCTTTGCCATAATGGTTGGTATTCCAAGTTCTACTAAAGCAAAACCAAATACCGATATAATATTTAAGGCAAGTATGAATTTATAATTCTTAATATATTTTAGTATTAATTTCATTACTGCTATTTACTTCCTTTCTTAAAGTTTTAGACATAAATAAAAATGAAACACTCGCTAAATATTAGTATTTCATCTTTTTATAATATCCATTCTAATTTTCACAATATTTTATCATAAATAGAGATAAAATTCCATAATATTAAACATTAAAATTCCTTTTCAAAAGCTATTCTTTTACTTCCATCAACTAAATAAATTATTCCACAATAATTAAAATTATTCTTTTTTAATAATCCTTGCATAGCTTTATTATCTTCATGAGTATCAATTTTTATATTTTTTATGCCTCTAGATAAACATATTTCCTCTGTCTTTTTAAGTATCTCAGTCCCAATATTTTTTATTCCTTCTACTTTTGAAATAGCTATTCTATGAATAACGGCATAAGGACCATTGGATATCCATTTGCCTTCATAAATCTTGTCATAAGTTATTTCTCTATTAAAAGAAAGTGCTGTAGTTCCTATAATCTCTTCATCATATACTAATACGTAACTTTCATTTTTTTCAATATCTCTTAATATAACTTCTTCATTTGGGTATCCTTTTTGCCACTGATCAATACCATTTCTTTTTAGCTTATCCTTAGCCTCATTTATAATCTTCATTACACTATTTATATCTTTTTTATTTGTTTTTCTTAAAATCATACTACTCTACTCCATAAAATATAATTTATAGATTTTAATATTAATCTTTTATTTATAAGTTATATTTTAATATTATTTTCTAATTTCTCTATAGCCTCTTCCATTCTTTTTATTTTTGTCTCCTCTTTTTTAGCTGAAGTTATCCATTGAAAATACTTTCTTTGTTGAGAGTAAAATAGACTTTCATAAAATTTATATGCATTATTATTCTGAATAAGTTTTTCTTTAAACTCTTTTGGTAATTCTATTATTCTCTCTTCTTCATCTTTTTCTAATTCAACCCTTACAATATCACCATATGTTTTTCCAATTCTATTTCTTATCTCTTTAGTAATTCCAAGCATGTAACATGGTAATCCCATTTTTACTACTGAACCTCTATATTCTACACCATCGAATTTTGCTTTTATTTTAACTCTTTTCGCTCCAAATTCTTTTTCAACATCTATAGGAACCTCTATATAAGTTGCATCCTTTCCGTCTAACTTCTTTATTTCTGCTTCAAATTTATAGTTTTTCATATATTTCTCCTATTTTTATGTTTTAATTTGTAATTATAATTTTAATACATATTCTAATTATTCGTAAAATACAAATATATATTAATTTAAATTATTTATCAATAGTAAAATTCATTAATATAAAAACTTATTCACTTTTTAGTAAATCCATATAAATTAACATTCTCTATCTGATATAATAATTAATAAATATTTTTATAGGAGATTTTATGAATACACTTGTTACTAATAATATTTCTATATCCAAACTTGGTGGATTAAACAATTCCAATTATCTTATTAGATTTTCAAATTCAAAATTTGTATTAAGAATTCCTAGTAAAGATAATAATAATAATAATAATTTTCATTATGAAAGTGAAATATTAAAAATTATTAAGCCATTTAATATTTCCCCAGAAATTGTTTTTCATGATAAAGAAAGTGGAATTTTATTAAGTAAATATATTAAAAGCCAAAAATTTAATATAAATTTTTATAATTCAGATATTTTTATTAATAAATTAGTTACTACATTAAAAAAACTACATATATTGCAGTGTAGTAATTCTTTTAACCCTTTTAAAGAAATTTATAATAATATAAATATTTTACATAGTTTAAATTATGAATTTAATCATGACATAAATTTTTTAGTTAATAAGTTAAAAGAATTAGAAAAAGATTTATCTAAAAATATACATTATGGACTATGCCATAATGACTTAAATACTTCTAATATTTTATATTCTAATGACTCTATTTATTTCATAGATTTTGAATTTGCAGGCATGGGAGATGTTTTTTTTGATTTAGCCACAATATCATGGTTTTTAGAAGATGAATTAAAAGATGAGTTAATAAAGAGCTACTTTGGATATATTAATGTAAATCTTAAGAATAAGCTTAAAAAGTATTTATTTGTAGTAAAACTTTGGAACGCTACTTGGAGCTTTATAAAATCAGTAAATAATACTACAGATTACGACTATAGACTAGGTGGCAATATGATATTAGATGATTTGATGAACAATAGCAAAAAGTATTGATTAAACACAACCAATACTTTTTATTTTTTTCTATAAATTTATTTACAACTATCTATAAAAGCTTTAAAAATTGAAAATTGATTTTCAAAATCCTTATATAATAGTTCAGGATGCCATTGAACTCCTAATACGAATCTTTTGTTTTTTAAATAAATTCCCTCTATAAGTCCATCCTCACTTATAGCTGCTTCTTCAACAATTGGTGATAATTTTTTTACAGCTTGATGATGCATACTATTAACCATTATCTCACTTGCCTTTATAATTTCAAATAATAAAGACTCCTCTTTTATCTTAACTTTATGAATTGGTTTATTATATGGCTTATCTTGTCTATGAATACTATCCTTTCCATTATTCTTTTCAATACTTATATCTTGATAAAGTTTCCCTCCTAAATGTGAATTTAATAGCTGAAAGCCTCTACAAATAGCTAAAATAGACTTATCTACTTTTAGAATTTCAGAAAGTAAAATTTCTTCCATTGTATCTCTTTCGTGATTTATATATCCACACTGCTTAGCTTTTTCTTCATTATAAATTTTAGGATTTATATCTTGCCCACCAGTTAATAAAAATCCATCATAAATACTTACTAAATTTTTTATATCCTCTTCATTATCTATTAATGGTAAAATCACTGGTATCCCACCTGCTTCTGTTATAGCATCTAAATATGATGGTAGCATCCAAATACTATCTTTTTCATCATCAAATAATGCAGTAACAGCTATAATTGGTTTCTTCATAAAAATCTCTCCCTTTGTATAATTTAATTTATTACATTAATATGAATTAATTATATGAAAATTTCTATATAATAAAAGAGAATCTTAATTGATCCTCATTGATAACTATTTGTATTTTTAATATATATTTTAACATTTTACAATATCTATTTGAATCTTAAATATAACAACAATATAATTTTTTTCATATAATATTTTGAAGCATTAGAAGGAGTTATATTGTATATTGGACAACGAAGAATTTAAAGAATACATGGAAGAATATATAAGAAAATTAGATTTTGAAACTCAAAGGTTAGAAATTTTAGGTACTTCTTTAAATGCGCTTGGATACTTAATAATCTGCTATGGTGCCAAGATAGATATTTATGACATTATTACTAATAATGAAGTAGATATAAATTCTGCTGAAGTTACTTTATTTGGTCAGATTATAATAGTAATAGGTTATTCAATTCTATGGGTGGTCTCTATAAGAAGAGTATATTCTAGAAAGCTAAGAAATGAATATTTAGATGAAAAGAACTATATTCCAGCATACACAAAGCTTGAATTTTCTTATATTCTAAGTGTATTTTCAAACTTATTACGACTAGAGGCTTTTTATGAGATTTTAATGAATCGTGAATTAAACACAGAAGATAATGAAGAATAAAATTTAGTACAATGTAAAGTGTAATTTTTTTATTTAATTTTACATTGTACAAAAGTTCTATTTTCTATATTTATTTATAACAAACTACTTTTCTATAAAAAAACACAGTAGTTACTTTAAACACTGTTCTTTTTTTACTAATATTTATTTTAACTCTTCATGTTTTTTTATTATTTGTATTGAAATACAGCTTGGACCACCTTGAGTAATAAAAGCAGGTTCTAATTCTTTTATTTCTATGTCAGCATCTTTTATAAATTCAGAAACTATGCCTTTTCCTTCTATTGCTAGTTCTAAATTATCTGCATGTGATATATAAAATTTATAATCGGAATCTATATTATTTTCAACTAAATATTCCATTATCTTTTTTACTGCCTTTTTGAAAGAACGTTTAGTAGAAAATTTAACTAGAGATTTAGAATCTTCTGCAAGAGCCATAATAGGAACTAATTTTACTACACTTCCTATTTTACCTACTATTGAAGATATTCTTCCACCTCTTACTAAGAAGTCAAAATCATGAGGTATTAAAAATGATTTAGACGTTTCTATAGTTTTATTAATTTCATTTATTATGCTTTCCTTATTATATCCCTTCTCTACAAGTCTAACAGCTAAGTCTACTAGGTATCTTTGAGGACCACATAAAGTTTTAGAATTAATTACATCTATTCTCTCTGGATTAATTGCCATATTTTTAGCCATACATGCTGAATTATATGTTCCAGATAATCCATCCGCCATTGAAATATTTATTATCTCATCTTCTGGATACTTGTTATATAAATCTAAAACATATCCAATAGGAGGTTGTGAAGATTTAGGAATATGTCCTTCATTAATTAATTCCAGAAATTCTTTTGAATTAATTTCTTCATTCTCCATATAAGCTTTATCATTGATAGTAACAACTAATGGTGCAATATCTACACTATTTGCTTGTCCTTCTTTAACTGAATAAAGTGTTGAAGAGTCTGATAAAATTCTGATCATCTTTTATCTCCAATTTCATATAAAATATTTTAAAAATCTACTTTTTTCTACATATTCAGATTATCATGACAATATATTAGTGTCAATGGAATTTGTAAACATTTAATAGAAATTGTATTATTATAAGAGTTTAACTAATATATACTTTTGTCCCTTCTGGTACATTATCATAAATCCACTTTGCATTTATCTTTTCTAATCTTACACATCCATCTGATAATGCCATTCCCAGCCTTCCATCTCTTACACTTCCATCTAAATTATATATTATAGAATGGAATAAATAATTCCCCTTAAATTGTGTATAATACCAACACTTATATCCCTTTTCTACACCAAAATATAGTCCCTTAATTCCCACTGAAAAAGTCCCCTTAGGGGTAGGAGTAGACTTTTTCCCTATTGTACAAAGATAGCTATGCACCATCCTCCAATTATTATTTGAACCAGTAAAAATATTAACCTTAAAATTTTTTAAATCCACCCAAATAAAATACTTAGTATTACTTGAAAATCCACTAGAATTTACAAATTCAGTTGAATTTTCAATATATCCTCCTTCACCTCTAAATAATGAAATAACTTTATCTATAATATTCATATTTTAACCTCTTTATAATTACT
>NZ_JBNPON010000037.1:0-36260 GCF_050315195.1 Clostridium sp. SGI.024
GGAGGATATTATGGCTCGTTTAAAAGGGAAAGTAGCAATAGTTACAGGGGGAAATTCTGGAGTAGGAGCTGCTACTGCACTATTACTTGCAAAAGAAGGTGCAAAGATGGTGTTGCTTATGTTTCATCAAAAGCTGCAATTATTGGTGTAACTAAGCATACAGCTTTACGTTTTGCAGGTACAAATATACGTTGTAACGTTGTATGTCCAGGAACAATTGTAACTCCAATGGTAGCACATATCAAGCCAGAGAACCTTGATAGAAATATGATGGGACAAATGGCTAAACATAGTGATTTATCTGTTAAACCATGTATGCCTGATGATGTGGCAAACATTATTTTATTTTTAGCAAGTGATGAATCTCGTTCAATTACAGGACAAACTATAGTTTCAGATTTTGGTAGTACTTTATAATTTATATGTTTTTGAATTATAATTTGTTAAAAAATAAATTTACTTAAAAATTTTAATGTGCATTTAATATCATTATATTAAAATTATCATTACATTTTATAAAATAAAAAAATATTTATCTAAGGGGCTGTTATACAGCCCAATTTTTTTAATTTAAATTGAAAGTAATCATTCTTTATCTTTTGTACTAAAAGTAACAACATGTTGTCTCATGTTATTGCTAAAGCTTAAATTTTGCTTTTCTATTTCAATATAAGGTACTCTAAAAGGATGGCTTAAATGCTTATAATTCACAATATTATTTCCTGCTATAATATTTTCATGAATATTTATTTTATAAAAAACATACCCTCTTTGATTAGTTGAATTATATGGATAATTTATAACTCCTGTAATTCTTTCTCCTTGACTTTCATAACCTAAGATATTCTTACCTATAATCACTCCTCCCTCTAATCTAGGTATACTAGCATAATAATCTCTATCTTCACTTTCATATAATAATCTTCCATTTATTAGTTCTAAAGGGCGGGAATTACCAATTTCAAACCCATCTTGCCAATAAGGTCCTTCATTTCCCCAATCAAAATATTCAATTGCATACATTTCATTATTCATAAGCTCAATAAAAATGCTTGTAACCTTAAAAGTATTCTTAGAATTATTGTTAAAGCTTAAATTGTCACTGAAACTTTGTATGTTTATTATATTTTTAAGAATAGCAATATCTTCATCCGCTATATCTTTAACTATATTTATCGGAACCCCACTATCTATTAATTTATTTCTAATACCAAATTCCTTTACAGGAGAAGTTTCAATAGAATCCAAATTGATATGATTAGAAAATACACAGCAAATTCCAACTACAAAAATACAACTTATAATATAAATAAACATAATAACTTCTTTATTTATAACTATTCTTTCTTTTACATATTTACATTTAACATTTTCAAGCTGATATCCTAATTTATTAATAGAACTAATACTATAAAAATAATAAATAACCATCGGAATAAATATAATCCAAATTCCACCTAAGCCTGTTATAACGAAGATAACAATTATAATCCTCCATATAATTAGACCTAAGATAGGATCTTTTCTAGAAATTATGTTTTCTTTTTTAAAAATACTATTTATACCTTTTCTAAATATAACAAGAAAGCTTATTTGAAATACTGTTGATAAAGCTGCCAAAACGATAATATTTTCCTTATTAACATTTAAAGGTGTGTTTACATATATTAAACTCAATACATTAAATATTAAATTTACTATTGAGAAAATGCTTGCTTTATAAAATGATTTATTTTCATTTTTTAAATTCCGAAATCCTAAATATAAAAACACAGCTCCAAAACTAGGTAATATATATTGTAGCCATAAAAATTTAAAAGTTATTAAAGTAAACATAAATCCAAATGCAATATATTTAATAGATTCATGCCAAAAATCTTTAGTTTCTTTCTCATTTAAGATATATGGAAATTCTTTTAAATTTCCTTCATCAAAATTTCTTAATTCATTATTTTTTTCCTTCATATCTAGCTCCTTTTTTATTTATTTAAACTTTTTATATATTTTAAATACTATTTATTTCAAAATTATACCACATTTAAAAATATATAATTATCCAATTTTCTTTATAATAAAAAAACGCAGCTATTAGCTGCGTTCCAAAATTAACTATTACCTCTTACTTATTAACTATTACCTATTATTTATTTACTATTAAACATTCTCCAGTCATTTCAGATGGTGCTTCAAGACCCATTTCATTTAACATAGTAGGTGCTATATCGGCTAGCTTACCTTCTTTTAATGTTCTACCTTCTGTGTTATTTGATACCCATACAAATGGAACTGGATCTGTTGTATGAGCTGTAAATGGATTTCCTGTTGAATAGTCTATCATTATTTCTGCATTACCATGGTCAGCAGTTATAAATAATGTACCATCCTTTTCTAATATCTTATCTGCAACTCTTCCTAAACATTCATCTACAGTTTCTATAGCCTTAACAGCTGCTTCCATTACTCCTGTATGACCAACCATATCTGGGTTAGCATAGTTTAATATTATCATATCATAAGTATCTGAATCTATTCTCTTAATTAATTCATCAGTTACTTCATAAGCACTCATTTCTGGTTTTAAATCGTAAGTTGCAACCTTTGGTGATGCTATTAAAGCTCTATCTTCTCCAGCATATTCTTTTTCAACACCACCGTTAAAGAAGAATGTTACGTGAGCATATTTTTCTGTTTCAGCAATTCTTAATTGTTTTAATCCCTTATTTGAAACATATTCACCTAAAGTATTATTTATACTTTGTGGTCTATATGCAACTTCAACACCTTCTAAAGTTTTGTCATATTGAGTCATTGTAACAAATGTTAAGTTTAATGTTTCTCTATTAAATCCAGTAAATTCTTTATCATTAATAGCTCTAGTTATTTCTCTAGCTCTATCTGGTCTAAAGTTAAAGAATATTACAGAGTCTCCATTCTTAATCATTCCATCTTTATCTATTACAGCTGGTAAAACAAATTCATCTGTCTTATTGTCATTATATGACTTTTCCATAGCTTCAACTGCGCATGCTGCTACTTCACCATTTCCGTTTACCATAGCATTATAAGCAAGTTCAACTCTTTCCCATCTGTTATCTCTATCCATAGCATAGTATCTACCTGATATAGTAGCTATTTTACCTACACCAATTTCTTTCATGTATTCTTCAAGTTCAATTACAAAATCCTTACCTGATGATGGTGGAACATCTCTACCATCCATAAATGCATGAACATATACCTTTTGTAATCCTGATTCTTTAGCTAAATTTAATAATCCCTTTAAGTGATCAATATGTGAGTGAACTCCACCATCTGATAATAATCCCATTAAGTGAAGTGCAGCATTATTTTCTTTAGCATTATTCACTGCTAAAGTTAATGCTTCATTCTTGAAAAATCCACCATCTTCAATTTCTTTAGTTATTCTAGTTAATTCTTGATATATAATTCTTCCAGCACCAATATTTAAATGTCCTACTTCTGAGTTACCCATTTGTCCATCTGGTAATCCAACAAACATTCCACTTGCTTGTAATTGTGTGTTTGGATATTGTGCCATTAATCTATCAAAATTTGGTTTATGTGCTGTTTCAACAGCGTTTCCATCTGATTTTGGAGCTATTCCAAATCCATCTAATATCATTAACATTACAGGTTTCTTCGCCATAATTCCCTCCAAGTTTTCATCTATATTTGAAATTACATTGACAATATTATTTACAATAAAAAAACATTTATATTTTTAAAATCTTTTCATAAGTTGCTAAATTTCTAACTTTATTTAAACAGTTTATATTTTAAATATTACCACAACTTATTTAATATTATCTTTCTTTAATTTCATATTTATTATACTATATTTAATTTAAATAAACAATAAATGTACTTATTAGTTAAACCTTTGCAGTAAAAATATTTTAATAATAATTATTACCTAATAAAAAGAGGCTGTAGAAACAGCCCCTTAATTAATTAAAAGTTAACTATTTGTGAGAAATCAGCTGGAACTAAGCTAGCACCACCAACTAAAGCTCCATCTATATCTGACATAGCCATTTGATCTTTAATTGTATTTGGCTTAACTGATCCACCATATTGAATTCTTACTTTATCAGCTACTTCTTGGCCAAACATTTCAGCTACTACATTTCTTATAGCCTTTATTGTTTCGTTAGCTTGTTCATTAGTAGCAGTTTTACCTGTTCCTATAGCCCAGATTGGTTCGTAAGCAATTACAACTTTTTCAGCTAATTCCTTTGATAATCCTTCTAAATCAGCTTTAATTTGAGCTCCAACAACTTCATTAGTTGTTCCATTTTCTCTTTGCTCTAAGCTTTCACCACAGCAAAGAATTGGAGTTAAATTATGAGCAAATGCCGCCTTAACTTTCTTGTTTAAAGCTTCATCAGTTTCATTGAAGTATTCTCTTCTTTCACTATGTCCTAAAACAACATAGCTAACTCCCATTGCTTCTAACATTCCTGGAGCAACTTCTCCAGTGAAAGCTCCTTTTTCTTCAAAGTGCATATTTTGAGCAGCAACTTTTATGTTTGATCCTTCTACTGCTTTTAATACAGCATCTAAACAAACAAAAGTAGGGCATACTACAACCTCACATGTTGCATTAGCTACTAATGGCTTTAATTCTTCTACAACTTTTACAGCTTCTGCTGGAGTATAATGCATCTTCCAGTTTCCCGCTATTATTGGTTTTCTCATCTAAATCACCTCTTATTTAAATTAAGAATGAAGAATTAAGAGTGAAAATTTAATGAAATTATTCAACAAAGTTGAATAATAAAAATAATTTCATAACTCTACCTAAGTGGAGTTATTTCCTTAATTCTACATTCTATATTATTAATTTTACATTTTACAAATAGGTTTATCCTATTTGTTATTAAGTGCTTCTATTCCTGGTAAAGCCTTACCTTCTAAGAATTCTAGAGAAGCTCCACCACCTGTTGAGATGTGTGTCATCTTATCTCCAAATCCTAAGATATTAACAGCTGCAGCTGAGTCTCCTCCACCGATAACTGTTGTTGCATCTGCATCAGCCATAGCCTTAGCAACTGCGATTGTTCCTTTATTGAAGTTTTCGAATTCGAACACTCCCATTGGTCCATTCCATATAACTGTTTTAGCATCTTTAATTGCATCTGCATATAATGCTTCAGTCTTAGGTCCGATATCTAATCCCATGCTTCCTGCTGGTATGTTTTGATCTTCTGTAACTACTGCTTCTACATCTTTGAATTCTGTAGCAACTCTGTGGTCAACTGGTAATAAGAACTTAACTCCCTTTGCAGCTGCTTTTTCAATCATTTCTTTAGCATATTCAATTCTATCTGCTTCTACTAAAGATGATCCTACTTCATATCCTTGAGCCTTTAAGAATGTGTAAGCCATTCCACCACCGATTATTAATGTATCAACTTTTTCTAATAAGTTGTTTATTACAGCTATCTTATCTGAAACCTTAGCTCCACCTAATATAGCAACGAATGGTCTAACTGGATTGTTAACAGCTTCTCCTAAGAATTTTAATTCTTTTTGAATTAAGTATCCACATACAGCTGTATCTAAGAATTCAGTAACTCCAACTGTTGAACAGTGTGCTCTGTGGGCAGTACCAAATGCATCATTTACAAATATATCAGCTAAAGAAGCTAATTCTTTTGAGAATGTTTCAACATTCTTAGTTTCTTCTTTTCTACATCTTGTGTTTTCTAATAAAACAACATCTCCATCTTTCATTGCTTCTACAGCAGCTCTAGCATTAGCTCCTACAACTTCTTCATCTCTTGCAAATACTACTTCTTTATCAAGCATTTCGCTTAATCTCTTAGCAACTGGAGCTAATGATTTAGATGCATCTTTTCCTAAGTGTGAACAAAGGATAACTCTTGCACCATTGTTTATTAAGTATTGTATTGTTGGTAATGCACCATTTAATCTGTTTTCATCAGTTATAACTCCATCCTTTAGTGGAACATTGAAGTCACATCTTACTAAAACCTTTTTACCTTTAACATCTATATCTTCGATAGTTTTCTTATTAAAGCTCATTGATTTCACCTCTTAAATTTATTTTTATATTTATAAAAACCGAAACTATTTGCTTAATTTAAAATTGGTCTGGCCTCATAGATTTTCTATAAAACCAGACCAAATTTTATTACTTAACTTTAAATATTTACTTAACTATTTAATTATCTAGTTACGAAGTATTTTAAAGTTCTGATTAATTGGTTAGTGTATGACATTTCATTGTCGTACCAAGCAGCAACTTTAACTAATTGCTCATCACCAACTGTCATAACTTTTGTTTGAGTTGCATCAAATAATGAACCGAAAGTGATTCCGATTACGTCTGATGAAACTATTTCGTCTTCAGTGTAACCAAATGATTCGTTAGCAGCAGCTTTCATAGCAGCGTTGATTTCTTCAACTGTAGCTTTCTTGTCTAAAGTTACAACTAATTCAGTTAATGAACCAGTAACAACTGGAACTCTTTGAGCACCACCATCTAATTTTCCTTTTAATTCTGGAATAACTAAACCAATTGCTTTAGCAGCTCCAGTTGAGTTTGGAACGATGTTAGCAGCAGCAGCTCTACCTCTTCTTAAATCGCCTTTTCCGTGAGGACCATCTAATGTGTTTTGGTCATTAGTGTAAGCGTGGATAGTTGTCATAAATCCTTTTTGGATTCCGAACTTATCGTTTAATACTTTAGCCATTGGAGCTAAGCAGTTTGTAGTACATGAAGCACCTGAAATTACAGTTTCAGTACCATCTAATATATCATTATTTACGTTGAATACAACTGTCTTTAAATCTCCAGTTGCAGGAGCTGAAATAACAACCTTTTTAGCACCAGCTTGTAAGTGTAAACCTGCTTTTTCTTGAGAAGTAAAGAATCCTGTACATTCTAAAACTACGTCAACGTTTAATTCTTTCCATGGTAAGTCAGCAGGATTTCTTTCTGCAGTAACTTTTATTTCTTTTCCATTAACTACGAAAGCTCCTTCTTTAACTTCGATTTCTCCGTTGAATCTTCCTTGTGAAGAATCATATTTGAATAAGTGAGCTAAAGTCTTAGCATCAGTTAAGTCATTGATTGCTACCACGTTGAATTCTGGGTTTTCAATCATTAATCTTAATGCTAATCTTCCTATTCTTCCAAAACCATTAATTGCTACATTTACCATTTGCAATTACCTCCTAAAAATAGTTATATTTAAAATTTTAAAAATTTTAAGCTTATTTATTGTGTTCTTTAATATATTCCACAATTTTTCTGCCAGCTGCTTCGTCTGTTACTAGAACCGCATTGTGATTATTCATCATGGTTGCAATAATAGCATCAACTTTATTTTCCCCAGCTGCCACAGCAATATGTGTGTTAATTTTTCTTGCTTCATTAATATTTATTCCAATAGAAGTATTTTCTGATACAACCTTTGAGTCTTTATTAAAATAGCATCCAAAGGCTTCACCAACAGCTCCAAGTTCTTTTAACTTATCATATTCTTCCTTTGAAACGTCTCTTTTTTCAGCCATTACTAATGCTTCACCAATACCATATATTAATATATCTGCTTTGTGTATATTATCTATTACTTCTTTTATTTCTTTTTCCTTTAATAAAGTATCTAAAAGACTTAAACTAAGATTTTCTGGAATATGAAGCAATTTATAAGAACCATTTAATTTTTTTGCTAAAGATGCAGCTAAAGTGTTTGCCTGTATTTCAACCTTTCTTCCCATACCACCTCTTGCAGGAACTACTAGTACATTTGAAAGATTGCTCATTTTAGGTACTGCTTCTACAAACTCTTTAATTGTATTGCCACCTGTTAAAGCTATTATGTTATTATCTCTTATTATAGATTTTAAGTAATTTGCTGTAGCTTTACCAATATCTTTTAATATGCTCTTATTTTTCTTTACATCTCCTGGAACAATTACTACATCTTTTAGTCCAAGGAAAGACTTTATATTTTTTTCTATATCTGATAGTCCTTTTATTTCGTGTATAAAATCTTTTAATTTATCCACTACTTCTTGTCCTTCTTCTGTTACTGTCATCCCCGGAGTATTGATATCAATTAAATTTTGAGACTTTAAAAAGTTTATTTCACTTCTTACTATTCTTTCACTTAAATCTAATTGATTTGCTAAAACTCGTCTTCCGATTGGTTGATTATAATATATAGTCCTAAGTATACTATATCTCTTATCAAGGACTTCTACAAGTTCAGGAACTATTTTTTTTTGTAATGACAATATTTCCTGCACAGTCAACCCTCCTTTGGTCTAAAAAAGTCCCGCGTATTATTAAAATGTCCCACAAATATTATTATAAAACACTTCTATGAATTTTAAAAGTATTTTCTTTAAAAATTCCCAAAAGTTTTTACAAAATTTTATTATATTCCCTTTAAAGAGGAAAGTTATAATAATAACTTTTTATAAATTTGACTTTCCTCTTATATATATTTTATTTTATTCTATTATTTTTATTTTATTCTATTCTTTTTCTTTTACTTGATGATTTTATTTGAAGTTCTTCTCTATACTTAGCAACTGTTCTTCTTGATATATTTAAATTATTTTCATTTAATTTATCGCATATTGATTGATCTGATAATGGCTTTTTCTTATCCTCTTCATCAATCATTGCTTTTATTTGTTTTTTGATATTTATTACTGAAACTTCTTCTCCAATACTTTTATTTACACTTAATCCAGTAGTAAATAAATCCTTTATTTTTATAGTTCCAAAACTAGTTAATATATACTTTTCCTTAACAGCTCTACTAACAGTAGATTCATGAACCCCAATCATTTCTGCCATATCTTTTAATGTCATTGGCTTTAAATATTTTTGGCCTTTATCAAAATACTCCTTTTGATTTTCAACAATTTTTTCTAATATCTTTAGTAAAGTACTTTTTCTTTGCTCAATACTTTTAATTAAAAACATTGCACTATTTAGTTTTTCTTTTACATAATTTTCAGTATTTTTATCTTCTTTGTTATTTAATGCATCTTTGTATATATTACTAATGGATAATCTCGGTATAACACCTTCATTCATAATAACAAAGTACTCACCATCTATTTTTCTAATAGCTGCGTCAGGAATTATATACTTAACATCCTCCCCAGTATAAAATCCTCTTGAAGGTTTTGGTTCTAATTTTTTTATTATATCTCCTAGATCTTGTGCTTCTTTAGGAGTTATTTTTAATTTTTTTGCTATTTCATTAAACTTATTATCTGCAATTAAATCTAGATATTTATCAATAATTATTTCTAAATTATCATCTAACCTTCCTTTTTTTATTAATTGTATCTTTAGACATTCCTTTAAATCTCTAGCTCCTATACCATCTGGTTCTAAATCTTGCAATATTTCTAAGGCTTCTTTTCCTAATTCTAAAGAAATATTTAATTCACAACATATTTCTTCTAGAGGCATGTCCAAATATCCTTTATTATCTAAACTTTCTATCATATATGATACAATAGCTTTCTTATATTCATCTTCTTCACTTTCTATTAGCTGCTCCTTTAAATATTCAGTAAGGGATTCCTTATCAGAAATAAAATTAAAGGGTGAAACATCATCTTCCTTATTATACTCTCCATAGCTTTGTGAACCATAATTATCAAATTCTAAGTACTTAATCATTTCTTTATAATCAATTTTATCTTCATATTTTTTATCATCTTGAAGTAAATCAAAATCTCCTTCAAGAAGTGGATTTTCTAAAAATTCATTTTCAATATATTCTCTTAAATCGTAAGTTGACATTTGTAATAGTTTTATTGAAAGTTGCATTTGTTGAGTCATTATTAGCCTTTGTTCTTGAGCAAGATTCAAATTAAAATCTAATTTCATAAGTATCACCTTCATTCACTAAACTACATCTCTACAGTTAGTAATTATTCTTTTCTTTACCAATAGTATAATATTTAAGTAAACGTTATATCAAGTGCAAAAGACTTTTTTATTTTTATATAAAAATAAGGAGCTGCATAAACAGCTCCAAACTAAATTGTATAAAACATATTATTTTATTATTAATATAAATAAATATAATTTCTAATTATTTAGTTACAAAAAATAATCCACATGCTCCAAGTCCAGAGTGAATACCAACTGCACAACCTGGAGTGGTTTCTATATATTTAATATTATTTTCATCTAAATAGCTTTTTAATTCACTTTTAATTTCTGGACTACCTATTTCTATTATCATAACAGGTTCATTTTTATCCACATCAGAATTTTCATATTCAGAAATAATTTTCTTAATTACTTTTTTATTTCCTCTTGTTTTATCTTTTGCAACCATCATTCCATCTTCAAAGCCTATTATAACTCTAAGACCTAATGCTGTTCCAATTACTCCTGCTGTCTTTGAAATCCTTCCACCTCTAACTAGATTCTCCAAGGATTCAAAGCATAGTGATGCCTTCATTTTAGGTATCATTTTTTCAATTTCTACTTTTATTTCTTCTGGGCTTAACCCCTTATCTCTAAGCTCACAAGCTTTTAATACAAAAAATCCTTGTGCAGATGTTATAACTTGTGTATCTATTATTGTTATATCATCTGATTCTACCATTTCTTTTGCTATACATGCAGAATTATATGTTCCACTCATATTTGATGACATAAGTACTGCTACAACTTTATATCCTTCATCTAAAGCTTTTCTAAAGTATTCTTCAAACCTATTTGGTGTAATCTGTGCAGTAGTTGGTAAAACTCCTTCTTTTTCAATTTTATCCAACATTTCTTCTAAATTAATTTCTTCTCTATCTACATAACTTTTATCTCCAAAATTAATTAATACTGGTAAAATATCAATTTTATTCTTTTCAATTAACTCTTCTGGAATATCTAAACAACTATCTGTCAAAATTTTAATTTTTTCCATTCTTATTCCCCCTAATTATTTCATTTCAGGAAAACCAATTTGCCTTAAAGCTTCATAGGCAATTATTGCTACTGTATTAGAAAGATTTAAGCTTCTTGTGCTTGTTTTTATCATTGGGACTCTTATTCCTTCGTGTGCATTGTGTACTTCTTCTGGAACTCCTGATGATTCTCTTCCAAACATTATAAAGTCTCCTTCTTTAAAAGAAACCTCATCATAATGTTCACCACCATGAGTTGTTGCTAAATATATTTTTTTGTCCCCATATTTTCTCATAAAATCTTCATAGCTTTCATGGATTTCAAGTTTTAATTCACTCCAATAATCTAATCCAGCTCTCTTTACTTGTTTATCATCTATCTTAAACTTCATTGGTTTAATTAAATGTAATGTTGAATTAGTTAAAACACAAGTTCTTGCAATATTACCTGTGTTTTGTGGAATTTCTGGTTGATATAGAACTATATTTAAATTCATATTATGACCTCCAACAAAAAAGTAAGATTTTATAACCTTACTTATTTAACACCTATTAAAAATAATACTATATGAAAACTCAATAGTCAAAGTCATTTATTATTTATCTCCATATTATTTTTATTAAACATTAAAATTAAACATTAAAAATTTTCTTTAATGCCTTTGCAACCCCATCTTCTTTATTTGTATCAGTAATATAGTCTGCTAGATTTTTAACTTCATCTATAGCATTGCCCATAGCTATTCCTAGGCCTGCGTATTCAATCATTGATATGTCGTTTTCATTGTCACCTATACATACTATTTCTTCTCTTTTGAAGCCATAATAATCTGCAAGAGCCTTTACAGCTCTCCCTTTAGATACACCTCTATTATTAATTTCTACACTTCTTGAACCTGAACCAAAGTAAACAACATCTTTCATATTATTAAGTTCTTTCTTTAAGTTAATAATTTTACTAGGTTTTGTTGAAAAAGCTATGCATTTTGTAATTTGTCCATTAGTTCTTTTGAAAAATGCTTTCCATTCTTCTAAATTTCGTATTATATGATATTTTATTTTTAAATTTTCAAACCCTACTTGCTTAGTCATATATAATTCAGTTCCAATTTTTGTAATTTTATTGCTACAATATATACTATCTAATGTATAAAAATGAAAGAAAAAACCCATTTTATACAACACTTCAATAAGCCTTATACATACATCCGTTTCTATAATGTTCTCATAAATAATTTCATTATTATTCTTCTCTCTAACAATTGCACCATTTGCTGCAATTACAGGTGACTTTACGCCTAGAAGGTGTGAATAATATGCTGCATTATTGTATATTCTTCCTGTTGTTACTACTATTTCAACACCTTTTTCATATACTTTTTTTATAACTTCCTTACTTTCTTTAGATATTTTCTTTCTCTTACCAAGTAAGGTTCCATCCATATCTATACAAACCATCTTGTACGTCATAAAAAAAACTCCTTTTATAATTTAATATATTATTTAATAATATTATTTGCTAAATTGTTCTACAATAATCTTAAGGGGAAATTTAAGCCAAAATACTTCTATAAAATAAAAACACTTTACAAAAAGTAAAATGTTTTTATTTTTGATAATATACAACACGAATAATAATTACTACTTAAATTTAGTATTTTTATTATTAATTTTGGCTTTCGGAATTATTTCATTGCTCTGTTGTTTGGTTTGATTCTTGGTTTGGTTTTTCAGAATTATTAGTTGAATCTTGAGGTTTTTGCGTTTCAGACTCTTCTTTCTTATCTTCCTCTTTTTTAGGTTCTTCCTTCTTCTTAGTACCCTTCTTAACAATAGTATCAGTTGTCATATAAATATCTGTTGCAATAAATTCTCTATTTATTTCAACTCCATTTTCATAAGTAACTTGATAGGAGCTTGCCTTATATCCTGGCATACCATACGATACCACTTTTTCTACTCCTTCTTCCATAGTTGAGTCTTCTTCATATTTCTTTTTAGGTTCATATTTTTCGTGAACTTCATTTACAAGTTCATAAGTTTTATTACCCATAGCTTCTACATTACCATATATAGAAAAGTTTACTATTCCTCCACTAACATATCCATTAATATATATTGGGAAATCATAAGTATTTACGAACTTGTAATCTACTACTCCATTAGCAACTGTAGCATCTAATCCTGGTTCAGAATATGAAACTGTTAAAGAGTGATTCAATCTTTCAGTTGATCTAATATTCGCTCTCATAATAGCTCTATATAAAGTTGTTGATACTTGACAGATACCACCACCATAATCAGGTACTACTTTATTTCCTACATAAGTATTAGCTTTTTCATATCCTTTATCTGGAGTTGTATCTCCAATTAAAGCATTATAACTGAATTCTTCTCCTGGCATAACTATAGTTCCACTAATTATTCCAGCAGCTATTTCCATATTTCTAACTCTGCCATCTCCAGTATTATTATAATGAGTGCTAAACTCACTAATTTTTCCTGTTATTTTCTCTAAATCAGTAGATTTAATATTAGCTTCTTGATCCTTTAATTCAAAAGTTAATTCTTGCTCATGATTTAAATTTCCGTTAATACTTTCAACTAATTTATTATGAAGTTCATCTTTATCTATAGTTTTACCTGCTTCTTCTTTAATAATTGATATATTACCTGAATTAATATTTATAGAAGCATTTTTAGGTTCAATATTAACTTCTTCTAAAACCTTATTTTCAAAAGCTATTAAAGCTTCTTGATCAAAATCAATCTTTGCATTTAATTCTATTGCCTTCTTGCCTTTTACTAAAGAATTTTTAGCAAATACACCTTTATCCTTACCATAATCTAAAGCTTCTTCTACTACAGCTTCAATATCATAAGTAGGTTTTAAAGTTTCATAGCTTAGCTCTAAACTTTTATCACCAACTAAAACCTTTAGCTTTTTGTCCATAATTATGCTTGGCAACTTTTCTTCTAATAATGCTATTGCTTCTTCTTTATTTAATCCACCTATGTTTACACCATAGACATTGATTTCTGGATAAATTTTATTTTCCCAAGTTGCAACTTTCTTATTAATTGAAAAGACATATCCTATAATTCCTACAATAACTAATAAAACTATAACAACTATAGCTATTAATGTATTCTTGTTTAATTTTTTCACTAGCCCCACTCCTTTCTAACTTGCCATAACAATTCATATGCCTATTTTATTATATTACATTTTTTAAACAAAATTAATATAAATATGAAAACAATATTTATTTTTTTTATGAAATAATTGCCACTTTCTATAGCAAGATAAAAAGATGAAAATTCTATTAATATCAGAATCTCCATCTTTCTCCATTAAACTTATACGGTTACCTTAGTTCTTACTTGAGATGTTTCACCATCATAATCAAAAGCTTCTATTGATATAGTTACTGGTACATTTGTCTTAACTGGAAGCTGCGATATCTTAATTTCAAAACTAGTATCCTCTTTATCAACAGTTCCTATCCAATAACCATTTTCAAAAATATTATAACCTAAAAGATCTGAATCAGTATTTTTACTCCAAGTAACTTTAAGCATTCCCCCTTCTTTTACTGCATTCAAGTTTCTTACTTGCTTTGGTTGCATCAAAAGATCTAAATTATCTGGTCCCCAATTAGCATCTACAGGATTACCAACTCCTTGAACTGTTTCACCTTCACTATACTGCCATATTCTCCATCTTTTCCAGCCACCTAAATCTGGTGGATATGGTGGATTAATTGGTACATTAGTATACATAGCTATCCATAAAGGCATACTTTTAAGAGGTTGACTTCCATCTGGCAATTTAAAATCATTATACAATTCTATAAAAAATGCCCCTGTATATAACATTAATCTTCTTCTAGTTTTTTTCTCAAAGCATTTCCTAAATCTTTCTATCCAATCTATTAATGCTTTTGTACTTATTTTATTATCTACAGGAAGTTCTACATCTAATACCGGTAATAAATCACCATAATTCTTATTACCAAATCCCTCCTGCAATATGTTAATAAAATCATTACATTGAGAATCCGCAGTAGTTAAGTCATAAGAAGGTACAGCAAAATGATAAGCACCTACTGGTATTCCATAATTTCTTGCTGATTTAGCATACTCTAAAAACTTTTTATCTACCCTAAATCTTCCAGAGCCAGAACCTGAAGATCTTATATATAAAAAGTCAATGTTAGTTGCTAAGGTTTGAAAATTAACATTTTGAGTGTATTCATTTATGTCTATTCCAAAAGTACTATTAGGATTTTTATTTTGCATTTTTCCTCCAAGAAAAATAATCTCTCTATTAGTTTATTAACTATCTTACTAAAGGTTACTTTAATATTTAATTAATACACTTTACCCTTATATAAAAACTTATATCATTACCTACAGATTCAGCCCATATTTCACCTTCATGTAGATTTATTATATTTTTTGATATTGCAAGGCCAAGTCCACTCCCCTTAACATTAGAGTTTCTTGCTTCATCTACCCTATAAAATCTATCAAATAATCTTTCAACCTTTTCTTTTGGTATGCTTTCTCCTTTATTCTTAATTACTATCGTAACATCCCCATCACTTTCAAAGGTAGATACTATAACTTTGCCTGGTTTATATGAATACTTTATTGCATTAGAAAATAAGTTTTCAAAAACTCTAACCATTTTACTTGCATCTATTTCTACTATAGATTTTTCATCTACAAATTCCTTAACTACTTCTATTTCATTTTCTTCAAATATAGGAATATATTCTTCTATAATTTGAGATAAAAACTCAACTATATTTACTTTATTTTTATCTAATACAATACCCTGATTATTAATCTTTGTGTATTCAAATAAATCTTCAATTAACTCTTTTAATTGGTTTGATTTATTAAAGGCAATATCTAGGTACTCTTTCATCATATTTTCATCTTCATACTTACCAGCTTTAATTAATCCTATATAACCCATTACTGAAGTAAGAGGCGTTCTTAAATCGTGGGAAACATTAGTTATAAGCTCACTCTTTGTCTTCTCAGCTCTTCTTTCCGATTCCATTCTCTCTTGTATTTCCGATGCCATATTATTAATATTTTCAGCTAGATTTTTAATTTCATCTTTTCCTTTTTCTTCTACTCTGTAAGATAAATCTCCACTAGAAATAAATCTAACTCCAGCTGCAATTTCCTCCAGATATTTCATTTTCTTATTTGTAACTATTATAAATATAGAAATAAACACAATTACTGATAAAATAAGAGCTAAAAATGAATTTGTATCAGTATAATATTCATATGAAATATATGGGCTTGGAACTTCATAATAAACAAGATATGCTCTATCACCATTTATATTAACTGGATATAAAAAGCTTCTTTCTGCCCCTTCATCTTGAACAGTATTACTTTTATCTAAAATAGTATATATATCTAGCTTATCTTGTCCATCTCCATTTACATTATAAAGAATCTTACCATCTAAATCAGTTAAATATATTTTTGCTTTTCCATTGTTAAATTTATTTAATACCTCCATTATAGCTTCTTTATCATCTAAACCTTTTATTCTATATGATTGAGCATTGTTATTATAATAATCTTCTTTTGAAATTAGTTCTCTAGCAATATAATTTGCCTTAGATTGAATTTCTTCTGAAGCATACTCAATTCTAGTAACAGTTCTATTTTTGGCAAGCATATTATTAGCAAATCCATAAAATAAAAATGAAGCAACAAAACATATTGCAAAAACAACCATAAGCTCAAATCGAATACTTTTTTCTATATTTTTCAATATCCAATCCAAAACTTCTCTAATCTTTAATCCAAGTCTTGAATTATAGGATTTATAAAATATCCTTATTAATAATTTTTTTAATCTTTTAAAAATACCAACCTTTTCTTTTTTTATTTTTTCCTTCTTATTTCTTCTACCTATCAATTTTATATCCTACCCCCCATACAGTCTTAATATATTTAGGGTTTCTAGGATCGTCTTCTATTTTTTCTCTAACCTTTCTTATATGTACCATAACTGTATTATCAGACTGCATAAAATCTTGTTTCCAAACACTATTGTATATATTTTCTATACTAAATACCTTCCCTCTATTTTCTCCGAGTAACACCAATATATCAAATTCAGTTGGAGTAAGTTTTATTTCCTTACCATCTTTGAATATTTCATGAGTTTCTAAGTTAACTATCAATTCATCTATTTCTAGTATATTTTCTTGCTTATTTTCCATTTCCAATTGTGATGTTAACCTATTAAACCTTTTATACCTCCTTAACTGGGACTTTACTCTAGCTACTAATTCTAATGGATTAAAAGGTTTTGTTAAATAATCATCTGCTCCTGTATTTAACCCTAAAATTTTATCCATATCTTCAGATTTAGCAGAAAGCATAATTATTGGCATTTCCCTTTGTTCCCTAATTTTCAAACATGCTTCTATACCATTAACTTTAGGCATCATTATATCTAAAATTATTAAATCAACATCATTTTCTTCTAAAAGTTTTAATGCTTCCTCACCATTTTCAGCTTTTATAGTTTCGTAATCTTCACCTTTTAAATATATATCTATTAAATCCCTTATTTCCTTCTCATCATCAACTATTAGTATTCTTTCTTTGCTCACAATATCAACTCCCCTTTAGTTCTAATATAAGTTTACCATACTCTAAACTTACATTTATATTTTAAAATATATATCTTAATAATAAGCCTAAAAATTTCTTAAAAAAAACTTAATACAACTAAAACAAACTGTATTTTAGCAGAATTTATATATTAATAGCAACTCTATAAGTAATACAAAAAACACTCATACTATGTTTTAAAAAGTTGTTGCTAAATAAAATCTCAAAAGATTATTTTCTATTATTTATGGCTATAATTCAAATATAATATCTAAATAAATAATTTTTAGGAGAGATTTTACTATGGAATACTGGATGAATATAGATAGCTTCAACTCTGACTATAATGACGAAGATCTTAATGTAGTTAATAAATACCAAAATCAGTTAACACTAATTGATATTTTAAAAGATGTAAAAATTAATAATTGCCCCCATTGTAATAGTAAAAATTTCATAAAGTATGGAAGATATAGAGGTGTTCAAAGATTTAGATGCACAAATGAGTTATGTAAAAAAACATTTTCATCAAAAACTAACACTTTATTTTATAATTCAAAAAAATCAATAAATACTTGGATTAAATATTTAATATTAATGAATAATGGTAAATCTCTTAGAGAATGTGCTTCAATATTAAAAATAAATTTAGCTACTTCTTTCTTTTGGAGACATAAAATATTAATTACTCAAATTAATAACAATTCTAAATGCCTTAAAAATTACGTTGAGGTAAGCAAAATAATAATTAAAGAAAACTTTAAAGGTAATAGATTTGCTAAATATAATAGAAAGGATAATATATTTATAGCTTGTGGAATGGATAGTAATAATACAATTATTTCAAAACCTATAAGTAGGTATACTATTTCAATACCAGCAATAACCAAAAATTTTGCTGCCAATTTTGATACAGATTCAATTATATCTGCATATAATGATAGATATTTTGATGTCTATGCTAAAAAGCATAATTCTTCTTCACTTCCTCTATCTAAAAATGCAATATTAAATTTAGTTGAGCAGCTAATAAATAATAAAATTATTAATAAAAGCACAGAAGATCTTATAAACATAAATAAGCATCTTCCTAATAATAGTATATTCATTCATAGCTTTTCTCTTAATATAAAAAGATGGCTCTTAAGATTTAGAGGAGTTGCAACAAAATACTTAGAAAATTATCTTAATTGGCATATTTTAGATTTTAGAAACAACTACAAGACCTATTTAATTAATCAAATAAAATTATTTAAAGAACAATTTATAAATACAATCTATATAAAAATCAAAGATTTTCCAAACTATAAAGTTGTCTATTAATAATCTTTTAACAACAACATTTTAAAACATATATTGATACTATTTAAACATACTACTAGTACTTTTATTTATGAAAAATGCCATACTTTAAAGTACAGCATTTTTCATATATATTATAAAGCCCCAAAAGCAAGTATTAGAGCCCCAAATACTATTGATACCATTGACATTAATTTTATTAATATATTTATGGATGGACCAGTTGTATCCTTAAATGGATCTCCTACTGTATCTCCAACTACTGCTGCTTTATGACAATCTGACCCCTTGCCTCCAAGAACTCCTGATTCAATATATTTTTTAGCATTATCCCAGGCTCCACCTGAGTTTGCCATCATTATTGCCATGACAAATCCTGTTACTGTTGATCCTGCAAGTAATCCTGCTACTCCATTTGGACCTAGAATTAAACCTACAATTACTGGAGTTGCTATTGCAATTATTGCTATTGTAACAAGTTCTTTTTGAGCAGATTTTGTACAAATATCTACGCAGGATTCGTAATCTGGTTCGCCTTTACCCTCCATAATTCCTGGTATTTCTTTAAATTGTCTTCTTACTTCTACTACTATCTTTGAAGCAGCTCGTCCTACTGCATCCATTGTCTTTGCTGAGAATAAGAAGGTTACCATTCCACCTATAAATAATCCTATAAGCACTTGTGGATTCAATACAGATAAATTAAATTCAAAATTAGATGTTCCACCTTTAACTATATTTTCTATTGACTCCTTATAAGCTGCTATAAATGCAAGGGCTGTTAATGCAGCTGAACCTATAGCAAAGCCTTTTCCTGTTGCTGCAGTTGTATTTCCTAAGGAATCTAAGGCATCTGTTCTCTTTCTAACTTCAGGATCTTGTTCAGACATTTCTGCAATTCCCCCAGCATTATCAGCAATTGGTCCATAAGCATCTGTTGCAAGGGTTATTCCTAATGTAGATAACATTCCAACTGCTGAAATTGCAATTCCATATAATCCTAAATTAAAATCATTGCTTCCACCTGATAAATTAAAGCTTACTAAGACTGATATTGCAACTATTATAACTGGAATTGCTGTGGATACCATTCCAAGAGAAAGTCCACCTATTATTATAGTTGCTGGCCCTGTTTTACTCATATCAGCTAATTTCTTAGTTGGCTTATAGCTATCTGAAGTATAGTATTCTGTAAATAAGCCTATTAACATACCTGTAAAAAGTCCTGATAGAATACTAAAATAAACTCCTATATTTTCTAAACCTAATAATTGTCTTACAATAAAGAAAGACCCTATAGCAACGATTATAGATGAAATGTAAGTCCCTCTTCTTAAAGCACTTAAAAGATTTTTTTGACTTGCATCTTCCTTTGCACTTACGAAGAAGCTTGAGAATATAGAAGCTACTACTCCTAATGTAGCAACTAATAAAGGAAGCATAACTCCATTTCTCGATAATCCAGCTGCTACCGCTAAAGCACAAGAAGATATTAATGAACCTATATAAGACTCATAAAGGTCAGCTCCCATTCCAGCTACGTCTCCTACATTGTCTCCAACATTATCTGCAATAACTGCAGGATTTCTTGGATCATCCTCCGGAATTCCAGCTTCTACCTTTCCTACCAAATCAGCACCTACATCTGCTGCCTTTGTAAAAATACCACCACCAACTCTAGCAAATAGAGCCATGGATGAAGCTCCAATACCAAAGGTTAATATATTATTTGTAACTTGTAATAATCTTTCTGCTTCTGATAAGTCTCTATAATACCAATCTAAAAATAAATATCCAACAGCTATATAAAGTAATCCTAGAGAAACTACTACTATTCCTATTATTGATCCACTCTTAAAAGAAATTTTTAATGCACCATTTAAGCTCTTCTTAGCAGCTGTAGTAGTTCTTGAATTTGCATTTGTTGCAACCTTCATTCCTATAAATCCTGTAAGGCCTGATAAGAATCCTCCAATAATAAAAGAAAAAGGCATAAATATTGAAACATACCCAAAAAAGCTCATAACTAAAAATATAAGAAACATTAATACAAAAAATATTGCTACTCCCTTATACTGTCTTTTTAAGTATGCATTTGCACCTTTTCTAATCTTAACAGAAATGCTCTTTACTTTTTCTTCCCCTTCATCTGCTTTCATAACTATTTTCCCTTGGTAAACACAAAAAAGTAAACCTAAAATTGAACCTAGTAGAACTAAAAAAATTAAATTCATAAAAATTCCTCCCATCTATATAAAATAAAAATTTAATAGCTTTACTCTATACTACACGTTAAAAATTTCAATAAATTAATCTTTAGTTTTTCTTTTTTCATCTTAGGTTTACATATTACTTCTAATTATTTTTCTTTAAAGAATAATCAATTATCATATCTATAAACTCTGGATAACTTATCCCCTTTTCTGAAGCACTTTGAGGAAAAAGGCTAGTTGCTGTCATACCAGGTAATGTATTTACCTCTAATACATAAGGTGTTCCATCTTCTGTTATTATCATATCAATTCTAGAATAAACTGAACACTTTAAAGCCTTATAAGTATCTAAGGCCATTTTCTTAACTTCCTCATATATCTTAGGTTCTAAATCTATAGCATAATGTTCTGCACCATTTGCTGAATATTTTTGTTCGTAGTCATAAAAATCAGTTTTTGCTTTTATAGCTAGTACTGGGAATAGTTCATTATCAAATACAGGACATGTAATTTCATCTCCTTTAATAAACTCTTCTATCATTACTTCTTTATCCCATTTTAAGCCCTCTAAAACTGCATTTTCTACATCTTCTCTTTTAGTAATTTTAAACGTTGCAACACTTGATCCACCATTTGTCGGCTTTATAAATACTGGATATCCCATTTCTTCTATTGCTTCATAATCTATTTCTTCAACAGAAGAAACATTTAGCCATCTTGCTGTTCTTATTCCTTTAGCCTTTAATACACTTTTAGTTAAATCCTTATCCATACAAAGAGAACTACTTACAGAATCGCATCCTGAATAAGGAATTCCTAAAGTATCAAGCACAGCTTGAACTGTTCCATCTTCCCCAAATTTGCCATGTAATGCAAGTAATGCAAAATCTAAGCCTTTAACTTTTTCTAATAAATCTTCCTTCTTATCTATAACAACTGGAATAACTTCATATTTTTCTTTATTAATATGTTCCATCATTGAATTACCACTGCTTAATGATACTTCTCTTTCTGAAGATATTCCTCCCATTAAAATTCCAATTTTCATATACTGTCCTCCAACATTACAAATTTGCTATAAATCTTTTCATAATAATTATATCACTATATAAAATATGATAAAAGTTTTAAAAACCTACAAATATCTTATAACTTCTTTAAAAAAGTTAAAAATTCAGGCTAATTTTAGCCTGAATTCTATTTCTTTTTTACTTCCTTTTTCTTAACTTCTTTATAATACTTACAGTAATTAGTCAAATTACATATTTCACACTTAGGATTTCTAGCTATACAACATCTTCTTCCATGAAAAATTAATAAATGATGAGTTAAACTCCATTCTCTTTTAGGAAGCTCCTTTTGAAGTTGCTTTTCAACTTCTAAAACATTATCTGAATCAGCCATTCCTAATCTATTGGAAACTCTAAAAACATGTGTATCTACTGCAATAGAAGGAACTCCAAAGGCGTTTGATAAAACTACGTTTGCAGTTTTTCTTCCTGCACCAGCTAAAGAAGTTATTTCTTCCATAGTTCTAGGAACTTCACCGTTAAACTTTTCTTTAAGTTGGTTGCACATCATAATCAAATTTTTAGCTTTACTTCTATATAACCCTATTTGTTTAATTCTTTCCTCAAGTTCTTCTACTGATAGAGTTAAAAATGCATCTAAATCAGGATAATCTCTAAATAAGGTTTCAGTAACTTCATTTACCTTCTTATCAGTTGTTTGTGCAGAAAGTATTGTTGCTACTAAAAGTTGAAATGGAGATTCATGATTTAATTCACATTTTGCATCTGGATAATCCTCTTTCAATATATCTAATATATCCTTAGTTCTTTTTTTCATAAAAACACCTACTTATATACTCCTCTATATTTTTCAGGTAGTAAGTTTGCTATAGACTTCATTATGTATTCCATACATCTTTCATCATATACATGCTTATCTTCTTCTTTCTCCTTAACTGGTAGTGATATAGGCTCTCCAAACTTAATATTTACATCTGAGTAATTAAATTTTTCTCCTCCCATATCTCCATTCTTATTTATTGGAAGAAGAATTTCAGTCCCAGTCATTCCAATAGGTATTATACTTGCTTTAGTTAGCCTTGCTATTAGCAATATACCTTTCTTAGCTTCTATCATTGATCCAGTTCTACTTCTAGTTCCTTCTGGGAAAATCATAATATTTTCTCCACCTCTAACTAATTTAACTATCTTAGTTATGGCTTCCTTATCTGCAGAATTTGGTTTAATTCCAACATTCTTAACCATCATGGTTCCAAGTCTCGTTATAGGATCATTAGATAATTTAATTCCAGCTACAAAAGTTGGGTCATATTTTTCTTTAAGAATTTTATATAAAATTAGCCCATCTGCATTACTTAAGTGATTGCAAATGAATATTTTAGGTCCTTCTACCTTCTCTACTTTTTCCAAACCTTCCACTTTTATGTTAGCATACTTTCTAAAATACTTATTTACAATGATTTTTGTTATCTTTACTACTAATGACTCTGGCAACACATTTATTACCTTTACTAATGTTGGTGATAACATTATTCTCCCTCACTTCCTAATTCATATATCTATAATTATATTTTATTAATATTTAAAAGTCTATCAACATAATCTTTTAAATAAGGTGAATCAGTTTTAACTTCACTTATATCTCCCTTATCATTATTAATTTTTATTAAGGCATTTCTCTTTAGTACATTTTTACCTCTCCATCCACAAGAAGTTCTAAAAAATGATTCCTTAAACTCTTTTGTACTTGCATTTACTAATTCTAAAGTATTATTGCTATTCATAAAATCGAAGGGATAAAACTCATGAATTTTAGAGAATTCAATTTTTTCATTATATGGGCAACAGTTTTGACAACTATCACAACCAAATACCCTTCCCTTTAATAATTTCATATGTTTATCCTCTAAATCCTTTTTTTGAGTAAAATATGATACACAGATATTACTATTTTTCTTATAAGGATTAATAGCTTTACTTGGACAACTCTTGTAACAAAGTTCACAGCTTCCGCACTCTTTAAAGTTTTGTATTTCTTCATAATTTCTTTCATTAGTTTCTATTTCTATATCAGTTATTATTTCTCCTAAGAATACATATGAGCCATATTTTTCAGTTATTATTAAATTATTTTTCCCAACAAAGCCAATCCCTGCCAAATAGGCAATATATCTTTCCGGTAAAAAATTACTATCAACAAAGGATAAAGCTTTTCCACCATTAATTTCAATAAACTCACATATTTTGTTTAAATAAAACTTTACTACCCTATGATAATCTGTACCTCTTGTATATACAGAAAATCCATTATCATAATATTTTACATTATGAAGATAAGGGAAAGCTATTGATATAATAGTTTTCCCCTCTTCCATATATATATAAGGATTTATTCTCTTTGATATATCTTTTTCTTCAAATTCATTTTCAATTTCTTTTCTTTTTCTCTCATAAAAGAAAGCTTCAAGTTCTTCAAACCTTCTACATTTTATAAATCCTATAGTATCTAACCCTAAAGAATTACAAAAGTCTATAATTTTCTCTTTCTTCATACTGTCCCTCTAAATAATCATCTGGTTATATATAGTTTTTTTATTACCATCTTCATCTACTATTTCAATTATATCATTAATATTTCTAATTATATTTCTTCCAGCACATCCAACAACAGTAGCATCATTTGGAACGTCCTTTAATACTACAGTATTTGCACCAACTCTGCTACCTTTCTTTAATATTATAGGTCCAAGAACCTTTGCACCTGCTCCAATTATAACATTATCTTCTACAGTTGGATGCCTCTTTCCTTTTTCTTTGCCTGTTCCTCCTAAGGTAACCCCATGATATATAGTAACATTGTCTCCTATTTCACTAGTTTCCCCAATTACTACTCCCATACCATGATCTATAAACAAGCCTTTTCCAATCTTTGCACCTGGATGAATTTCTATACCAGTAATAAATCTAGCTATTTGAGAAATTAATCTAGCACAGAAAAATCTTTTATGCTTATAAAAAAAGTGTGATATTCTATAGGCTATTAATGCATGAATACAAGGATATAGTAAAAACACTTCTACTTTACTTCTCGCTGCTGGGTCATTTTCTAATATATTGTTTATATCATATTTTAAATTCTTAAACACAGCTTTTCCTCCCTTAAGTGAAATTCAAAATTTTATTTTTTTGCAAATTGACCTACTTATATTAAAGAATTTTAAATAGTGATTTTTCACTATAATTATTATTAAAGCTAATCATAAATTCCCATAGATATATATTTTTCTCCACCATCTGGTGCTATTGCTAAAACCTTTTTATCCTTTCCCAATTTCTTAGCCATCTCTAAAGCCACATGTATAGCTGCTCCAGATGATATTCCAAGCAATATTCCTTCCTTTTCTGCAATTAATTTTGTTACCCTATAAGCATCTTCATCAGACACATTCACTACATCATCAATAATTTCTGGATTATAAATTTCTGGTATAAAACCAGAACCTAAGCCCTGAATTTTATGAGCTCCTGCTCTTCCACCACTTAAAACTGGTGAATTTTTAGGCTCAACAGCAATTATTTTTATATTATTTATTTTTTCTTTTAATTTTTGTCCTACTCCTGTTACTGTTCCTCCAGTACCAACTCCAGCTATAAAAACATCTAAATCCTTTATGTCATTATAGATTTCTTCAGCAGTAGTATCATAATGTTTTTCTCTATTAGCCATATTTTCAAATTGCTGAGGCATAAAATAATTAGCTTTCTTAGAAATCTCCTTAGCCTTTTCGATAGCTCCATTCATTCCTAATAAACCTTCTGTTAGTATAAGCTCTGCTCCATAAGCCTTAATTAAATCTCTTCTTTCTTTAGACATACTATCTGGCATAACAATTACAACTTTATACCCTTTAAGTCTTCCTATCATTGCTAAAGCTATTCCAGTATTACCACTAGTAGGTTCAACTATAACTGATCCTTCTTTTAAAAGACCTTCTTCTTCGGCTTTTTCAATCATACCTAAGGCAGCTCTATCTTTAACACTTCCCCCTAGGTTATACTTTTCCAATTTAACATAAACTTCTGCACTATCTTTTGAAACTAAATTATTAAGTTTTACTATAGGTGTATTACCAATTAAATCCAATGTATTACTATAAATCATACTTCCTCCAATTATTAATCAAATAAGTTACTCCTTAATACAAGAGCTAAAATAAAAAAAATAAAAAAACTTCGTCTCTAAGCCTTATAGAGACGAAGTAAACTCCGTGGTTCCACTCTAATTAGATTAAATAACTAATCTCACTCTTAATGCAAATTGCATTTCATTGTAACGGATGATACCGGAAAGTCCTACTACTATTTCAAACTTCAACTCCAAAGGGCACTTCATATAAATTCTAGGTGAAAAGTTCTCATCTATCTTTTCTCTCTGTAACCTTCCTTTATACTACTCTTCTTTTTCACAGTTTTTAATTCCGAGTAATTTACTAAATTTTATATTTTATATTATATGACTAAAATTATAAATGTCAATAATCACTAGTTATCTTATTTTTTTCTTCCAAATTGGATATAAAATTTCATCTATAATATCATGAGTATTTACTGCTCCAATTAGCTTATTTCCCTCATCTATAACTGGTATTGTTAATAAATCATATTTTGCTATAAGCTCTATAGCTTCATTTATATCTACGTCATTTCTTATAACATCTATATCCTCTGTCATTATATCCTTAACTTTAACTTCCGGTTTATTCAAAATTAAATCTGCTGGTGTTATAGCTCCAATAACACTATCTTCTTCATCAGTTATATAAATTCTATAAAGTTCATCCTCTTCTAATTCTTCCATTTCTCTTAATATATCTATTATTTCACCAACAGTTATATCTAAATTAAATGAAATAAAGTCTGTACTCATTATACTTCCTACAGCTTCATCTTCATATTCTAATATTTCTTTAACTTCATCAGCATCTTCTTTTTCTAAATTCACAAGAATTTTTTCTCTCTCTTCATCGTCTAATTCGTCTAATACATCTGCAATTTCGTCATTAGACATTATTTCTAAAAGTTCTGCTGCCTTAGTTTCACTTAATTCCTTTATTATACTTCCCTTATATTCTGGTTCGATTTCCTCTAATGTATCTGCTGCTAAATCTTCATCTAAAGATTCAAATATTTGTTTTCTCGAACTTGCATCTAAATTTTCTAAGATATCTGCTAAGTCTGCTGGATGAAGTGTTGAAAGCTTTTTATATGGAACTGAAATCTGTAAATTATTATTTACCATTTCTAAAGATTCAACATCATCCCACATTAAAACTCTATCTTCATAATCCTTTCTTAATATCTTGTAGATAAAGCTTCCAAGTTTTGCACAATTTAATCTTCTAAATCTTGCAAAAGGACCTGTTTCTACAGCTATAACTCTATACTCTCCAGCAATTTCGGCTATTCTTAAATCATCAACTCTTACTACCTGTTTCCCATTAATATCAACTATTTTTTTATCTAATAAGTTTTCTGATAATAAATAAGAATATGTTCTTGGTAGTATTTCCTTACTTCCTCTTGTAACTATTTTTATTCTATTACCATCCTGTTGATAGAAGTTAATAGTTCTAAATTCATAATGAAAAGTAGAGCCATCTCTTTTAACCTTATAACCAATAACTCTAGGATAACCATCTTCAGTAGTTACATAAATATCTTTTAGTTCCCCAATGCTTTCATCAAATTCATCATAAATCTTTTTGCCAAGAATATTTGTGTACAAAAATACTGATAGTTTTTTCATATTCTTCATGTCTTTTCCTCCTCATTTTTTAGAGGAGTCTTTTAAGAATGTTTATTTATAATGAAGCTTATCTCCTCTAAAAATCTAATATTCAGTTTTATTAAATCGCTACTCTGAGGGACACCCTCCATTTAAATTCACTCCTTATTTTAACTTTATTATTTTGAGCTAATTCACATTCTCTCCAATATTATATTATATTAAAATCACTCAAAAAGGCAACTTATAAATAAAAAATAAATAGAACAATATAATGTTAGCTGTGACCTCGCAAGCTCCAAGTCACACTAACATTATATTGTTCTATTTCTATACTAAAGGATATAATTCCTCCCTCACTCGGAATTATATATTTTTCATTATTCACTTTTCATTTTTATTTTACGCCTAGGACTTTAAGTCCACCTTTTATACATTTTATGTTAAGAGGGAAATCAGGTCCCTTTTCTCCATCTATGTCTGTAACAATATCCTCATGGGATTCTATATATATGTTATTAGTCTTAAAATAAATAACATTATCAGAATCTAAATGCTCCCCCTTTAATACTTTCACAAATAAAGGTATAAGTTCAATAATAGGAATAGCCTTAAAAATAATAACATCTAATAATCCATCATCAGCACTTGCTTTAGTCGCCAGTTTAAAATTACCAGCCGTTTGTCCATTGAATACAAGCATAAAGTACATATTTCCTTCATACTCCATTTCTTCAGACTTAATTTTTATTTCAAGTTTTCTAAAATTAGGTAATTCCTCTAGACCCTTTAAATAATATGCTAACTTCCCAATTGTATTTTTTAAATTAACATCTGTTTTTTGAGAAACATCTGTAAATAGTCCTGTACTTGCTACATTAACAAAATACTTATCATTAATACTTCCTAAGTCTACTGAAGTAACTTCAGAATTTAAAATTTGCCTGCAGGCTTTACTTATGTCTGATGGCATACCTAAAAATTTTCCAAAGTCATTTGCTGTACCAACTGGCAATATTCCAATTGGAACAGATACTCCTGCCTTAGCCATAGCATTTACTACATTATCTATAGTTCCATCTCCACCAGCAATTAATACATAATAATAATTAGTATCTCTAAAGTCGTTAAAAGCATTAATTACATCTATTTCTTTATCTATTCTATAGGGGACAATAGTATATCCTGCTTCTTGATGAATCTTTATTACAATATCTAGATGATCTAATATCACATTTTCCCCAGAATACGGGTTATAGATAAATTTAACCTTTTTCACTTTATCCCTCCTTATTTTACGAAAGTAAATTATTTTCTAAAAATTTGTTTACAATATAATATATTACTATACTACTATATTTTACTTATAAATCAAATTATTTATTAATTCTAAATCTTAATTTTATATTAATAATTCTTTAAATCTTATAAATGCTTATATTTTTGTAAAAATTATGATATAATATTACATTATTGATAATAAGATTAAGGCAAAAAATTCAATGGACCTTAAAATCAGGAGTGATTATATGAGAAAAAGTTGTATTCCTAATGTTTTTACATTTATTAATTTATCATGTGGTATAATATCTATTTTATGCACTTTCGAAAATAATTATTTATTTGCTAGCTTTTTTATATTAATAGCAGCCCTTGTAGATAGATATGATGGAAGAATAGCTAGATGGTTAAATGTTTCTAGTGAACTTGGTAAGGAATTAGATTCCCTTGCAGATCTTGTTTCCTTTGGTGTAGCACCATCTATTTTAATGTTTTTAATGTATCAATTAAGAAATGTTGGACCAGCAGGACTAATCGGTACAATAGTATTATTGGCTTTCCCTATTTGTGGAGCTTATAGATTAGCAAGATATAATACTTCAACTTTTGATGGAGTATTTACAGGAGTACCTATAACTATTGCAGGAAGTTTTATTGCTATATTTGCATTCTTTACAATTAACCGTGCAGTAAATCCATTTATTCCTATAGTTTTATTAATACTAGGTTCTTATCTTATGGTTAGTACATTTAAACTAAAGAAAGTATAATAATTTATATAAAAATATAATAAGGAGTTGCTTAGCAACTCCTTATTATATTTTTCATTCTGCCTAATTCATTTAATCATCATCTTCATCCTCATCATCTCTTGAAGATGAATTTTGAAATTCTACCTCATTATTAATTTCTGTTAATATATTATCTTTAATAGCTTTATCATCTATAAAGCTTTTCTTTATCTTACAATACTTAAAATAAGATGTATTACACTCATCTAAGGTCTTTATTATCTCATCTATTATTTCTCCTAGATTATCTGCTCTTTTAACAGCTTCTTTAACATCACTTTTTTTAGCCTCAGATATATTATTAAGTTCATATGCACCACCTATTAACAATCTATAAGAATTAACTAATGTACTTAATAAGGTAGTAAGGTTGCTTACATCAGTGTATTGATTATTTATTAGCCCTCTATATGACAATAAATCACCTGCTTATTTACCTATTTTCCATTTCAGTAAGAAACTCATTATCAAGCTTACTATATAGATTTTCTCCTTGTTTAAAATTATTTTCTATTTCCATTGAACTTTTGCAGATACTTCTTATATTTACAAGTTCACAATTTATATTCCTTATTTCTTCTTTTAGAATCTCCCTTGCATTATTAAATATTGTATCCATAGTTGCCTCTATCTCATCATAATTTAAATTTTTGCAATTAAGTTCTTTTAAATTATTATTATATATATCTTCAAGTTCTCCTATATATTTATCTATAATTTGATTTTCATCTGATTGAGAAATAGGCATTCCTACATTAATTATTAATTTTCTATAATCATTATAAAGATTTCTAAAAGCTTTAGCATAATAATTAATTAGTTTTCCAATATTAAATCCATTTTTATCTAAGCAATTTGCTCTTTTTAATTCTTCTATAAATTTCATAAAACTCTTTGAATAATTCAAAATTTGTTCCTGAATTTTTTTATCATTTATGTTAATTAAATCTTCCATATATTCTGCAGTATACCCTGTATCTTCTCCTCTACAATCAATATACTCTAAATCTTGAAGTTTTTTTCTACTGTTACTATTCAAATTACTATACTCAGTATCATATTCCATGGAATTATTTTCACTATTATACCTAAAATCATCACTAAAGACTACTGGAACAAAAAAGTCCTTTGGTATTGAAATAAACATAAGCTACCTCCTTAAGCATTTGAAACTTTACAATAAGGTTTAAAATATGCTCTTGGATACTTACATAATGGACAAATTAATGGAGCCTCTTCTCCTTCATGAATATATCCACAATTCATACATATCCATAAAGAATCCTTTGGTCCCTTAAACATCGTTCCGTCTTCAATCTTATCATATAGCTCCTTGAATCTCTTTGAATGGCCTTCTTCTACTTCTGATAATTCCTTATAAAAATCTGCTATTTCATTAAATCCCTCAGTCCTAGCTTCTTCCTCAAATTTCTTATATACATTTTCAGCTTCATTAGTTTCTCCTAAAACACTATCTAGCAAGTTATTTTTTGTACATCCAATTAAGTTTAAATATCTACCTAACACTTCCCTTGCATGAGCTAATTCATTATGTGCAGTTTCATCAAAAATTTCCGCCACCCATTGATATCCATCAACTCTAGCTTTTTCACCATATAAAGTATATTTAGTCCTAGCTCTTGATTCACCAGCAAAGGTTCTATAAAGATTTTGTTCTGTTTTACTTCCTTTAAGATCCATCATATTCTCCTGTAAATTATATATATTTATAGACTATGCAATCTCTTATTTAATTGTGAAATAAAAGGGTACCTAATTAATATATATATTCCTATCTTCATTACAAACTATTTCCATAGCTTTTTCATCCTTACTCTTAGTTAAAAGTATTACTTTATGCCCCCATAAATCTTGTATATACTTTAAGGTTTCCTTAGCATAAGTTAATTCTAATTCTCTACCATCAAAATTATGCTCTAAAGTTAAACTTAAATCTCTTTTATTTAAATTAATAACTCTTATATATGGAATTGATGCCACACCACAAGTATCGCCTAAATAATTTCTAATTTCCATCCAGCCATCTTCATCCGACACTTCTTTAACTACATAGTCAAAACTTTTCTTAGCATACTGAAATAAATTTAACTCCTGACAAAGTTCTTTTGTAAGATATCTTCTTATAAATGAGCTATCTCTTTCATTTTTTCTAACCTCAAATATCTTTTCTCTACCATACCTATACTCAATATCTTGAAAAATCTTAAAGCCTATAAAATAAGGATTCAATCCCCCTAATATAGGTGCAACTACATCATTATGTCGTTTTAGAAATTCAAAATGAAGTCCATCTTCTAAATTTAAAGAATTTAAAATATTATAATGCCAAAAGCTTGCCCACCCCTCATTCATTATCTTTGTTTCAATTTGAGGTATAAAATACTGGGTTTCCCGCTTTACTATTTTCAATATATTTTTGCCCCATTCTTCTAGAGAACCATATTTAATAATAAAACCTAATAAATCATCAGAAGGCTCTAATGGTATTTTAGATAGGTCTGGAAATTGTATTTCCTCATAGGCATCTAATATTCCCTTATTCTCCTTTTTAGAATTATAGTATGAAATAATACTATCCTTAAGTTCTTCCTCAGATAACTCCTTAATTCCAATCGTTCTAGGTATTTGATATCTTATTGCATGAGCTGCATCTAATATCTTCTCAACTTTTTCATAGCCTATACTTGGATCATTTATATATCCTCTTATTATTTCAGCATCTAACTTGAACATTTCTAAGACATTTTTTGCTTTAGTTCCCTCAATAAACAATCTATTATTAGCAAAAAAATCATTATGCCCATATACATGAGCCATAGTTAATATTTGTAATAACAATGTATTTTCCTTCATTAAATAGCCAAGACAAGGATCTGAATTTATTACTATCTCATAGGGCAATCCTGTCATGTTTAATGAGTATAGAGTTTTATTCTTATCATAAGCCTTTCCATAACTCCAATGTGGATATTTTGAAGGCATACCTAAATATGCCTCATATCCTAACATTTCATTAAAACCTATTATTTCAAATTCTTGAGGGTAAAAATTAAGTCCAAGCTCCCTTGCCCTACTTTCAATTATTTCATTCCATTCTTCTAAAGTCTTAAGATTGTATTCCATTTTTAATCCTCCTTAAGCTCTTTAGATAGCATTATCTTTAAAGCTACCCATAAATCCTTTTTCTCTTTAACTATTACAGAAATAAAATTTTTATGTTCTATTTCCTTATTAAATCTATAATACATAGTTGTTGAGTAGGTAGAAGATAGTAATTCAGCATATCCAACCATATTACTTATATCACATAATTCTCTTACTGATTTCATAGCCCTTTCATTATCTTCACTCCAATTATCCCCATCACTAGCATAAAGGGGATAAATATTCCACATTTCTGGTGGATATTTTTCTTTAATTAATTTTAACGCTTCATTAATTCCACTAGAAATATAAGTTCCACCAGATTCTGCTTTATGAAAAAATTCATATTCATTTACTACCTTTGCTACGGTTGTATGAGATATAAATTCAAAAGCAATATTATTATATTTTCTTTTTATAAATCTTGATAAAACAAAAAATAATGATCTTGCCATGTACTTCTTACTACTATCCATAGATCCTGAAACATCCATAATAAAAATCATTACTGCATTACTTTCCTTCTTAGGCTTCTTTTTTATCTTATGATATCTAAGGTCTTCCTCTTTAAATGGAAATCTCATTATTTTACTATCTATTCCAGCTTCAATTAATGCTCTTTTTTTTCCTTGCTTTCTTGAAATCTTTGAAATAACAGTTTTTTTCTTTGCTAGCCTTGGGTTTATTCCATATCTTTGATATCCACGTTTTCTTCCTGAGCTTTCAGTTATTATCTCTGAATACTTTTTTCTATCTAAATTAGGTAATTCTAAATCTTCAACTATATAATCCATAAGTTCTTCTAAAGTTACTTCAGTTTCATATATATCTTCCCCAGGGGAATTACCTGCTCCTGAATTTCCTGCATTTCCAGAACTTTTACCACCATCTCCAAGTTTATCTCCTCGTTTTTCTTGCCCAGTTCCAGTAGCAACTCCTTTATTATTTTTACCAAATACAAATTGATATTCTTTTATTCCCCTAATAGGAATCTTAAACTTCTTATTTTTACTTTCTCCTATTATGCTTTCTTCTGAAAGTATATCTCCTAAGTTTTCCTTTATAGACTTTTCTACTAATTGTCTATGCCTTCTTCTATCTTCTATAGATCTATCATGCTCTAATGGATTATCTGCATTGTCTCTAAAGATTGCCATTATATCAATCCTTCCATAAGTTGTTTGCTGCGTATTTAAGTATTACATCACAACAATGTAGACAATATCCATTGCTTTGCATTTCTTCAACCATAGAATTATATTTTTCAGCTTGTTCTGAATCCCTAACTCTAGACTTAGTTATTATTCTAGATAAATCTTTAACAGATGCCATAAGTTTCTTTTCTATAGCTTCTTTCAAAGGCTCATAAGAAGAATAATCTATTTTGCTACCATTCCTAACTAAATAGAACATATATGAAGTTACATCTGCTCTAAATCCCTTAGAAGAATTTTCAGAAACTCCTATTTGCTCTTCTATACTTCTCATAAATTCTTCATCTGGATTTAATTCTTCACCAGTTGATGTATCTTTTATTTTACTCTTATTTACAAAGGCTTCTGCATTATCTATATAATTATCAAAAAGACTTTCAGCTTGTTCTCTAAAAGAATGTATAAATGCTTTAGTTATTTCCTTTTCTAAAATCTTGTTATATTCTTTTCTTATTGTATCTTGTATAAATCCAAGATACTTTTTCTTATCTTCTATAGCAATATCTAACTCTTTAACAGATTTAATTATACTTTCCATTATACTTAGTGGATTAATACAGTTATGCTCTGAACTAGATAAAGCATTATCTATTGTTTTAACAATAAACCTTGTACTAATCCCCTTCATACCCTCATATGAACCAGCTTCTTCTCTAAGCTCACTTATATCTATTCTCTTAGTTCCACCCTTTTCTACTATTTCTTCTCCGTTATATATCTTAAGCTTAGTTATAGGATCCACTTTAGCTGAAGGTGATAATCTTGAAAGAATTGCAAACATTGCTGCAATTTCAATAGTATGTGGAGCAATGTGAGCATTAAAATTACTCTTCTTTAATATCTTTTTATAAATCTTTACTTCTTCATCAAGCTCTAAGCAATAGGGAACTTCAATTTTAACAATTCTATCTAAAATAGCTTCATTAGTATGATCTGACTTAAACTTATTCCATTCTGCTTCATTAGAGTGTGCTATTATAACTCCATCAAAATAAATCATAGCACCCTTTCCAGGTGATGGAATAGATTTTTCTTGAGTTGCAGTAATAATAGTATGAAGATATTCAACATCATTTTTAAACACTTCTATAAATTCAACTAAGCCTCTATTTCCAACATTAAAAGCTCCATTTAATGAAAATATTCTTGGATCATCTTCAGGATAAATATCCATTTTTGAAATATCTATAGATCCTGTTAAAATTGATGTATCTTGATTATTTGGATCAACAGGTGGTACTACCCCTATTCCCTTTCTTGATCTGATAGAAAATTCCTTTCTTTCTACTGGAAAGTTTTCATATTCTCCATTATACTCATTTAATAATTTATACCTGCAAACTGGGCATAAATCACCTTCTATTTTACTTCCTAATAACTTTTCAAATTCTGGTCTTAAATGTTTTGGTATTAAATGTAGTGGCTCCTCATGCATAGGGCATCCCTTTAATGAATAAATTGGCTCACATTCTACTAAGGCTCTCTTTAAAGCTTCTACTAAAGAAGATTTCCCTGCACCAACTGGACCAACTAAATATAATACTTGTCTTGCTTCTTCTCCATTCATAGAAGCTGAATGAAAATAATTCACAAGCTTCATGATTATCTTATCAATACCAAAGAAATCATCCTTAAAGAATCCATATTTTCTTATAGAATCATTGCCATATATTTTCTTAACCTTAGGATTTTCTTCCCCTTTTAGTACTTCAACTCCCTTGCTAACTATCATGTCATAAATTCGTCCATGTGAAAGCTTAGCTATATCTGGGTTAGCCTTAACAAGCTCTAAATAATCCAAAAATTTCCCTTCAAATTTTTCCTTATTTCTGCTTTCTCTATCACTTTTTATAAATTCCTTGAAATTCAAAATGACTCCCCTC
>NZ_JBNPON010000038.1:0-35932 GCF_050315195.1 Clostridium sp. SGI.024
TAATTAAGCCTTTTATACAAGAAAACATCTTAGAATAGCTTGGATGATTTTTATAGTCCTTATTATTAAATAAAACATTATCTATAACATCAATTATCTTTCCTGGTGTACTAGATATTACTATAATTTTTTTCCCCATATATAATGCTTCATCTATACTATGAGTTACGAAAAAAGTATTATTTTTATTTTCATTCCATATTTCTAAAAATAGTTCTTGTGCTTCTTCTCTTATAATTTCATCTAAGGCTGAAAAAGCTTCATCCATTAACAAAAGATCTGGCTTCATTAAAAAGCTTCTTACAATAGATACTCTTTGCTTTTGACCTCCACTTAGTTCCTTTGGATATCTGTTCTTTAATTCATATATGCCTAATCTTTTCATCATTAAATCCATTTGACTAATAATTTCTTGATTTTTAAAATTAGTTTTTTTTATTTTTAATGGTAAAATACAATTTTCTTCTACTGTTTTCCATGGTAAAAGTCCAAAGTTTTGAGGAATTAACCCTATATTATGAATATAAGGGTTAAGTTTTTCTGAATTCAGAAGAACTTCCCCCTCATATTCCTTTATTATTCCTGATAGTACTTTTAAAAAAGTTGTTTTTCCACAGCCTGAAGGTCCTATTATTGCACATATATCTTGTGAATCTATATCAATACTTATTGGACCTAAGGCTTTTAATTTTTCCTTTTTAGATTCATAGAAAACAGATAAATCTTTTATCTGTATCATAAACTCTCCCTATAAATTATTTAATAAATTTATCAATTATTACATCTTCAGCTTTTAAATCCTTGCTTATTATTCCATTATTTTTTGACCAATTAAATACTGCTTGAACCTTCTCTGTATCTGGTAAATAATTAGTGTTAAGTTCTGGTAATATTATATTACCTTTAGTATCTTCTGAATATCCTACTGTTTTTATAACTATATCTTCATATTCTTTTATGTCAGTATTTTTCATATATTCTACAGCCTTGTTATAACCTGTAAAGAAAGCTTTTATAGCGTCTTCATTATTATCTATTTGATCTTGTAAGAAACCTATTGCTGATATCATTATATCTGCATTATCTATAGTGGCTAATCCCTTACCACCATCAGCTACTGCTGTATCATTAAATGGAGCTGGAAGTATAGCTGCATCAACTTGTTTATTTCTAAGAGCTTCTAATCTTGCTGGCATTGCTGGTATAGCAATCTTTTCTATCTCACTTGAATTTACTCCATTTTCTTCAGCTATATAATCTGATAAGTAATCTATCATAGTATTTTCTGATATGGCCATTTTCTTGCCCTTTAAATCTTCTAAGTTTTCAATTCCTGAATCTTTACCTACTACTAAAGTCCAAGCACCATTTGTTGCTCCTGTAATCTTCATATCAATTCCTGAATTTTGATAAATAGAAATAGCTATTTCATCAGCAATTACTCCATCTAATTCTCCTGCTTGAAGTGCAGCATCTCTGTCCTTAGCTGCTGTAAATAATTGAAAATCTAATTCTAATCCTTCTTCTTCAAAGTAACCTTTTTCTTTAGCAATTACTATTGGTACAATATCTATTGAGCTCATTGCACCAAAGCTTAATTTCTTTGTTTCTTTTACTTCTTCTGTTTTTGTCTTAGTGCATCCTGCCATTGTTCCTACCATAGCTAATGCCATAAATGTTGTAAGTAATTTTTTAAACTTCATAATTTGTATCCTTCCACTTCTTAAATAAATTGTTTTCTATATTTAAATAATCTAATATTTTCCCAATTAAGAAATCTACTATTTCATCAATACTTGATGGATGATGATAAAATCCTGGCATAGCAGGAATTATTCCTACACCCATTTTAGATAATCTACACATATTCTCTAAATGTATTGTATTTAATGGTGTTTCTCTTGGTACTAAAATTAACTTTCTACCTTCTTTTAAGGCTACATCAGCTGCTCTACATAGTAAATTTTTAGATAGCCCATGACTTATTTCAGCTAAAGTTCCCATAGAACATGGCAAAATTATTACTGCATCATATTTATTTGAACCACTAGCTACTCCTAAAAACATATTATTGTTATTTTCAAGTTTTATATTACTATAAGTTAAGCTTAGCTCATCAATCCAAGTTTTTAAATTAATTCCAAGTTCAAATTTAAATACTTGTTTTCCCTTTTCTGTTGCTACTACATTTATTTGAATACCTTTTTCAATTAATACTTCTATTAATCTTTTAGAATATATACTTCCACTTGCCCCTGTAATTCCAACTACTATTTTTTTCATAGTAATACACTTCCTTATCTATGTTTTAATTAATAATCAACATATTATAATAAACAATCTATAACTCCAGCAAGTAAAAATACTATACTTATAACTTGATTTACATTATATGATGCCACTTTAACATTTTTTAAATTATCTGGACTAACTAATTTATGCTGTATTATAAATAATACTGCTATTATAGATAAACCTATGTAATATATTATTCCTAGCTCTTTAGCTAATAAGCCAACTAAAAATAAGCAACTTAATGCAATTATATGAAATACTCTTGATATAAGTAATGCATTTTTAACTCCAAATCTTGCAGGTATTGAGTGTATACCATTTGTAGTATCAAAGTCATAATCTTGAGCCCCATATATTATATCAAAACCAGCTACCCATAAAGTATTAGCAGCTCCCATTACTAATGGTAGTAAACTTATTTTTCCTGTAACAGCTAGCCAAGCCCCTACTGGAGCTGCTGCTGAAGTTATTCCAAGTACTATATGACATGCCCATGTAAATCTTTTAGTATAAGAATATATAGTCATTAAAAATAATGCTATAGGAGAAAGTATTAAACATATAGTATTAAGCTTATATGCTGCAAATACCATAATTGCAAAACATATTATTACAAATATTAATATCTCCTTTTTATTCATTAATCCTTGTGGTATTTGTCTAGTTGCAGTTCTTGGATTTCTAGCATCTATTTCTGCATCTATAACTCTATTTAAAGCATTTGCTCCTGTTCTAGCACCTAAAAATGCAATTAATATCCAAAATATAGTATGAAAATTCAACTTATTATTTCCAGCTATAAGCATAGATATTAATGCAAATGATAATGAGAAAATAGTATGTGAAAACATTACTAAGGTTCCATAATCTAAAATTTTATTTTTTATTTTGCTTAATACCATATTCTTCCCACCTTTTATCTACTTGCTCTTTCATTTCTTCACTCATTTCTATATCCTTTGGCCATTCTCTAGTATGTCCTTCACTTGGTAATTTTCTAGTTGCGTCTATTCCTAATCTGTTATCATCACATATTACGAAATCTCTCTTAGCATCAATATTATTGAATACCTTCCAAGCTACAATAGATAAATTTTTAGGACTAACTTCTTTATCTACTACTATAACAATTTTAGTATAAAGCTTTTCTTCCATTTCCCATACAGACTTCATTACCTCTCTTGCCTGGCCTGGATACTTTTTATCTATTGATATAATTACACAGCTATTAAAAACTCCTTCTAATGGGAAGTTTATATCTATTATATCTTCTTTATTTTTAAATTCTTTCCAAACCTTATCTAATTTATCTTTAATTTCATTTGTAATTTCTATATGCTTTTGATTTTCTCTATCTTGAAGTTCCATTGGCCATTTTTTAGTGGCATCTATACCAACTCTACTGCCATATAAAGGTGTATTAGAAGCATGATCTAAAGCATCTAATGGACCTTCTGCTATTACTATATCTCTCTTAGCATCCATATTATTAAATACATTTAAAGCTACAGACTTTGCATCTTGTGGATTTACATCCTTATCTACAACTATAACCATTTTAGTATACATCATTTGTCCCATTCCCCATACAGAATTCATGATCTTATTTGCATGACCTGGATACTTTTTATCTATTGATATAATAACACAACTATGAAAAACTCCTTCAAGTGGGAAGTTTATATCTATTATTTCTGGATTCATCATTTTAAGTAATGGTAAGAAAATTCTTTCTGTTGCTTTACCCATATAACAATCTTCCATAGGTGGTTTACCTACTATTGTAGTTGGGTATACAGGATTTTTCTTATGTGTTATACAAGTTACATGGAAAACTGGATAATCATCAGCTAATGAATAATATCCTGTATGATCTCCAAATGGTCCTTCTAATCTTAACTCCTCATTTACATCAACATATCCTTCTATAATAAACTCTGCATCTGCTGGCACATATATATCATTAGTTATAGACTTTACCATATTTATTGGAGCCTTTCTTAAGAATCCTGCAAACATCATTTCATCTATCATTTTAGGTAATGGAGCTGTTGCTGAATATGTTATAGCAGGATCACATCCAAGTGCTACTGATATAGGCATCTTACCACCTAATTTTTTATACTGTTCATAAATTTCTCTTCCATCTTTATGCCAATGCCAATGCATACCTGTGGTATTTTTATCATAAACTTGCATTCTATACATACCCATGTTTTGTATTCCTGTGTCTGGATCTTTTGTAATAACTAAAGGTAATGTTATAAACTTACCTCCATCCTCAGGCCAACACTTAAGTACAGGTAATTCATTTAAATCTGGATCATGATTTATTACTTCTTGGCAAGCTCCCTTTATTGGTAATTTTATTGGTAAAACTCCTACCATTCTACTTAATCTTGGTAGAGATTTAACAGCATTCATTATACCCATATAATTACTCATATCAATAAGCTCTTCTATAATATTTCCCATGTCATTTATGTTTTTAACTCCTAATGCCATTGCCATTCTTTCATAGGTTCCCATAGCATTAATAAGAACTGGGTATTTAGAGCCCTTAACATTTTCAAACAATAAAGCTTTCCCATAGCTTTTAGATACTCTATCTGTTATTTCTGTTATTTCTAATTCTGGATCTACTTCAACTTTTATTCTAACCAATTCATCTTTTTTATCTAATTCTTTTATAAATGATTGTAAATCTTTAAATGACATAGTCCCCTCCTAAATTTAATCTTCTTGACGCTTCTTTATTTAAATTATATATTGTTTTTATATAATTTATAATGTTGTATATAAATAATCCTACAGGAGGACTAAAATGCTAACCTTAACTAAAAAATTCAAAACCTATAACATCAATTGTTCTGCAGTAAAAATGGGTAAAGATTGGACCATAAGTATATACGGTGGTGATATTCCTCATATAGGTGCTATTGCACTTGGAATACCTAGACCTAGCCTTGAAAATAAAAATAAAATAAGTTCTTCAGTATCTGTTTTAACAATAACTGGTCACAAAGAAGATGTTATTGTTCAAAAGGTAGCTAAAATACTATCAAGTACACTTAATAGTACAGTAGTTGTAAGTTGTGGAATACATATTAACAATATCTCTTTTGATGATATACAAAGCCTGAATTTATTTATAGATGATTTAGTTGATGAATTAATTTCTAAAATCTCATAACTATATGTGTAGTATTTAGTTCATATATAATCTAACTACTACACATAACCACCTAATTTATATTTATTAGTAACATTTTAATTCATTATAAAAATATTTATTCAATTTATTAACACCATATTTTACCTTTATTATTATAATTTTACATATGATAATTATATATTACAATAATTATATATTACAATTAACAACATAATAAAAATCCATGAAATATTTTATATTAAAATACTAACTTTGTCAAAATACTATCAACCTTCTAAAATGTCAATTTTGAATATAACTATTAGTAATTATTTAATTTAATTATGATAATACATTTATTATTAAAGTAGAAAAATATTTTGCTGCAATAATTAAAGCATCTTCATTTAAGTTATACTCTGGATGATGCCATTCCTTATTACCATCAACTCCCATCCAAATAAAAAAGCCTGGAATCTTACTTTGATATAATGCAAAATCCTCTCCTCCAGTACTTTGTTTTGCTAATTCAACCTTATATCCTAATTCTATTGCAGAGTCAGTAATTACCTTATAGCATAAAAAACCTCCACAACACACTTCTGTATTGTGGAGGTTTCCCTTACTAAATATAATTCCTAATATCTAAAATCATATATTATTTATTATTATAATTATTTTTTATTTATTTAATTACAAATAGCTTATAATAATTTACACTTTAATTAATTATTTGATTTAGATTTTGAATCAACATATTTTTTTCTAATAATTATAAATAGAATCAATAATAAAATTAATGGAATTATTGAGTATTTAATTATAGACATAAAATTAATATTTTTCGTATCTTCAATTTCTTCATTATTTTCATAAGATACTAAATTATCAACATTATCTTTCACTATAGTATTATTTTCTTTATTGTCTTTATTTTCTTCTTTTTCAATATCACTATTAGCTGATAAAGTTTCTTGTTCTTTACTATCTAATGTTAATAAACTTTCCTCGTCATCTGCCATTATTTGAACTGGTACTTTAGGTAACTCTGTACTTCCTTGGCTTATTTCTGGAGTATTTGGTTTTGTCTCTATAGGCTCTTGAGTTACCGGTGTATCTGGTTTTGTCTCTATAGGCTCTTGAGTTTCAGGTGTATCTGGCTTTGTTTCTGGTTTTGTTTCTTCAATAACTTCTTTTGATAATACTATTATCTTTCTTTCAGTTATAGTAGTATTTTTATCACTATCTGTTACTTTATATTTTACAGAATAAGTTCCTTCAGTTAAACTGCTTAAATCCATAACAGGTAATTCTAATGAATTTGTTAAATCACCATCTTCTAAATCTGTTGAAGTTATTCCTTCAAGGAAATCAAAATCATTACCTTCACCTACATTTATAACTATATCAGTTAATCCTTCTATTACTGGTAACTGATTTGTTACTGTTATTACCCTTGTTATTGTTGTATTGTTTTTGTCGCTATCAGTTACTGTATAAGTTAACTTATACTCTTCATTTGTTCCAGCTTTAGGCTTTCCTATTTCTCCAGTTACAAATATCTGTAATCCAGTTGTATCAACGTCATCAATATAGCCTACTCCATCCATTTTATCGAAGCTATCAACTTCTCCTATTTTAATTGTTATATTATCTGCCCCTGTTATCATTGGTGCATCACTTGCTACAATATTAATAGTTCTTTCTTCTTCAATTATATTTCCATCATTATCAGTAACTGAATATTTCACTTTGTGAACTCCAGCATCTAGAGTACTTAAATCTACAGTTGGATATACTATTTTATTAGTAATATCTTTATCTTCATAATCATTAGCTGTTACTTTATCTTTTAAATCAAAGTCATTTCCTTTTCTTATAGTAACATCATGAAGACCAGATATAACTGGAAGTTGATTTGTTACTGTTACTATTCTATCTGCAGTTGCAGTATTTCTATCACTATCAGTTACACTATATGTTAAAGTATAATCTTCATTTGTTCCTGCTTTAGGCTTTCCTATTTCTCCAGTTACAGATATCTGTAATCCAGTTGTATCAACGTCATCAGTATAAGTTATTCCATCCATCTTATCGAAGGTATCAACTTCACCAACTCCTATTTCTATATCTTTCACACCATGTATCACTGGAGGATTTGATTTAGCTGGAGCTTTTCCTTTATAGAAGCTTCCATCTGTAGATAGCATATTAAGTCCTATTTCTTCATTAATTGCACGAACTTCTACTACATACTTACCTGTACTTCCCATATTTAGTGTAATTGAAGGTTCTCTTAGGGAACCAGATAATTTAACTTTTTCCCACTTACCTCCATTTACTCTAATTTCTACTTCAACATCTTTAGTTACATATATATTACTTTCTTTTCCTTCAAAGCAATACATAAAGTAACCATTGCTTGAATTATAAGTTGCACCATTTACATAAGCACCATTAGTTTCTTTTTTCCAATCACCCTCATATTGTATATAACTTGAGTTTTGAGCAATTACATTATTTACATTACTCTTTGTACTTACTTTTACTTCTGCAACTATTGTTATATCTCTATTATCTCTATTATTTAACGCTTTAACCATTAAATATCTAGCTTTTGTTTGTGGTAATGGAATTGTTAAATGCCATGGTGCATTAGAATTACCGTTTCTTGTATAATCAGATGCTATTTGCCTCCAATTAGTATTAGCTCCGTCATATTCATCTGCTACATAAATTTCATAATCTCCAATTATTCCTACCCCATCAGTTTTACGTGTAAATACTTCTAAATAATTAAAAGATTTTAATCCTCCTAAGTCAATTATATACTCATGTGGAAGAGGTGTTTTATTATTTGGGTCGTAAGAGGAATGGAAGTATGTATTTAAGTCTCCATCTACTATGCTTTCTTTATTACCTTCATTAGCAGAGTTTGGATCACCATTAAAAATAACCCCCTGTGGAGTACTAATAACTTCTAATCCTTTTATGTAATTTTCAGCTCCTGCTGCTAAATATGATGGTCTAACATACTCTGGTTCTGGCATTGTAAATGTTCTATCTGTAACTTTACCTACATCTTGTAAATCAAAATAAACCTTATTTATTGATTTCCAACTAGTATCTCCTGAAGTCTTTCTTATATTTACATCAGCCCATCCAATACCTCCAGTATTTTTAGCTATTAATGTATATGAATAAGGCTTATTAGCTTCTAAATTCACAGTAAAACTAGTTGATTTCGGTCTTTGCTTGTTATCAAGTACTTTTGAAAGTGCATAGGCATCATCTGCATTTTTTGCATAATCATTAGTTATAGATTGAAGAGTCGTACCATTATCTAAATGCAATTGAAAAGCAGCTCTATCATCTCCAAATGTTTGGAATTCATATTCACCATCTTCATCTACTAAGAAGTATGAATTACTTCTAGATAATCTATCATGTTCAGCTGAATCAAACCTCATACCTGTTGATGTTGAACTTCCATAAGGGCTAGCCTTTTCTAAATCCTCTAAAGCCTCATAAATATCCCACTTACGTATCTCGAAATGTTCAACTAAGCTACCATTGTATTCTAATGCTATAGTACAATTTAATTCAGTTTCATGAGATATTCCATCTTTTTCAACTCTAACTGTTAATATAAATTCATCTAATGCATTATCAGGCATTGATTTATTAACTATATAATCATATTTCCCATCACTTCTTAATTGTAAAGTTCCATACTTTGGCTGTGATACACCAACCACAGTTACATCTCCAGGTGAAACTAAACTGTTATCAAAATCAAATGTATATCCAATAGATGGAATATAGAATGGTCGTCCTGTTTCTCTTCCTACTTCCCCCATTGCATAAACACTTTGCACTGGAATAAACTTATCATAGCCAAGGCTTTCTATTTTCTTAATAGTTTCTTCTTTTATTGGCCAACGTAATTCATTTTTCATATACCATGTATAGTCTCGTCCACCAGCTACACAAAATCTATAAGCCATATCATCATATCTATCTAAATATGATTTTTGGCCATCACTTTCAAGCTTATAATCATATGCAGGAATATCTATGCCATTAAAAGTGCCACCTTCATATGTTGATTTAACAACTTTAGCAAAAGTTAATGGACCTATTTCATGAGCAAATGCACTAAACATAAAGTTACCTATATTAGGCTTACCAGGATAGTATGCATTTCCTTCAAATATTTGTTGCTTTAAACTACTATATGGATCAGCAACTTTATTCCAATCCTGAGTTCCCTCTTCGCCTCTATAAGCTGCAATATTGGTATATAAAATATAGGATAGAGTACTTAAGGCATTATTAGTAATTTCTCCAAAATCATCTCCAAGCCCCCAACGATCACCATAACCGCTATATCTTCCTTGATAGTGATGATTTATTTCGTGAATTATTCCCCAGTTTCCTGATTTTATTAATTCATCATAATCAAATGCATTAGTTCCCCAGGATGGTGGTAAATTACATGTCCATCCACCTACACTAGCATAAGCAATACCTACTGTTATATATTGATCAAAGGTAAGTGTCATAGGTGTAACTCTATTTTGGAGTCCCATTACGTTAGCACTTAATGCTGTTGCATTTGTCCAAAATACTGCTGCTTTATATGGATCTTCCACATGACGAATAAATTTAGCAGGCAATATAAATCTCAAATAAGGTGTCCTTATCTCTGCAAATATACCTGGTGCATCTTTTGCTACCTTCCATTCTTCAGCAGTTGTTTTACCTAAATCATAATATGGAGTATCAACAACACCTTTAATATCAACTTCAATATTTGCACCAGAAGGAATTGATTCTGATATTTCTATAAATACCATTCCACCAAAAGGTGTTCCTACTTTAGTCTCTCTTTCAGTAACTGAAAATCTTTTTCCTAGATATGGCATACGATTTTCATCTCCATTATTATGAGAGAATTCAACTGCATCAACCATTGTCATACCTACACTAATTTTTATAAGACCCTTTTTAGCATAAGATAAAGCTTCATCATTTAATGTTACAGTTGCTACCTCTCCAGCTGGAACATAAGATGCTAATGAATGTGTTCCTTTAACATTTGTATTAATATATATTTTCTTTTCCACACCTAATGCAGAATCTGGAACAGAACCATAAAATTGTCCATCAGCTGCTATATGTTTTTTTAAAGTTCCATTTTTAATATCCTCTTCTACTCTCTCCATAAGTTCCTTATTTTCAGCTTTTATTAAATCAAAAGTAGCTTCATCCGGAACCTTATTTACCAATGGAATTGGATAAAAACTTCTATCATAAAGTCCTGTAACTTGCGGCAAGTTACGTGGAACATCAGTTTTAGTTATTATTACACTATCTGTTGAATCAAAGACAAAAGTATCGTCAATACCTTCTGAATATATTGGATTACTATAATCATAATTTTCATCCGCATAAGTTATTATGCTGGCATCTAAATTAAAAGTAATTCCAACTATAATAATAACTATTATTGAAATAAATTTAAGTATTTTTTTCTTCATATTTACCCCCTGTTCATAATTTTTCATCTGTTAAGTTATATGAACATTACTCTTCTAAGCTTAAAGAAGTACAATAAGTTAAATAAAACTAATTATCTTCCTGGAAAGTAGACAATCTAAGACTCATTAAGCTTTTTTCATAATTTCTTAATATTTTTAATATTATTTTTATACAAATTTAGAACACCATATGATTATAATATATATTTATATCAATTTAAATATATAAATTATACTTCTTCTAAAACTAAGTACATTATTTTCTACTATTATTCAACTTATTATCATTCCAGCAGGGCATCCAATGAATTGCAATATATTAAGATTTCTTAAACAACAAAAAAGAAAAGCTCTTGAATAACTATCCTAAAGCTTCTCTTAATTTACTTATACTATAAAGTTTTTGAGACAACATCCTCCTTATATACAGGACGTTTAGAAAATATTGACATTAGAGCACCAGTAACACATCCTACAGCAATTATGATAAATGACATAGTGTAGCTTCCTGTGTTAGCAACAGAGGCAACGGCAATTCTTGGTCCTATAATACCACCAATACCATAGGCAAGGAATATAAGAGCATAGTTTGTACTATAATACTTAGGTCCAAAATAATCCATAACAATTGATGGATATGATCCCATCATAGCACCGAAACAAACAGCTAGTCCACCAATTCCTAATGCAATAAGGCTAAAGCTTGTCATAAAGCTTAATGATATAAGAAGTACTGTATTTATTACATAAATTATTGTTACAACTCTTTGTGCTCCAAGCTTATCTGAGGCAGCTCCACCCACAAATCTTCCTATGGTATTAGCTATTGATAGTACACTTACAATGGCACCTGCTTCTATAGCTGTTAAGCCTGCTATCTGTTGACTGATAGGAGAAGCATGTCCAATAACCATAAGTCCTGACATATTTATAAATAAATACATTATAAGTAGGAACCAATATTGTATAGTCTTTACCATCTCTCCAGATTTAAAGTTATGAACAGCAATAGCTCCATTTTTAGTCTCTGGAGGAATCCAACCTGAAGGTTTATATCCATCAGGAGCAGCCTTCATTAATGGTGCACCTATTGCTATACCTATAATAGTAATAATTGCTTGAACAAGAAATGTTTTACTTGGACCTATTGATGCTATAAGAGATGTACAGATTGGAGCAAAGATAATTGATCCTAATCCAAAGCCAGCTACTGCTAAACCAGAAATAAATCCTTTTTTATCCGGAAACCATTTCACACATGTAGCAATTGGTACTCCATATATAAAACCTACGCCTACTCCTCCTAAAACACCAAATCCCAAATAAAGAAGAGGTATAGTTGTGGCAAAGCTTGAAAGAACTAATCCTAAGCTTAGTGAAACAGCACCAATAAAAGTAACCTTTGTTGGTCCTAGTTTTGGCAGTAATTTTCCTGCAAAAATCATAATTATTGGTATTAATAATGTTGTTATAGACATGGTTAGTGAAACACTGCTCCTTGCCCATCCAAATTCCTCAATTAAAGGATTTACATATATGCTCCAACTATAAAGCATACCCGCACAGAATTGACATATAATGCCACCTATTACAACCCTCCATCTTAATGTGTTTTCCTTATTCATTTTTATACTCCTCTCAATTATTAGCTTTTCATTTATTTTAAGTGAAAATTTTAATAAATATTTTTTATTAATAAAAAATATTTATTAATTAATAATTTTTATATACTTTAGAGAATTCTATCATAAAAAGGTTTACATTGCAATAATAAAAATCATTCTCATCATTTTTTTCTATATAATAAATTCCTTAGCCATATATTGCTAAGGAATAAAATAAATCCTATTAATTTTGATAATATATATCTTGAGTTGTTAAATATTTATATACTATTAAGTCTTTTCCTTCTAATTCTTCTTTTTTCATGTCTATTGCATTTATTCTATTGTTATCGTAATTCTTATAATAATAAATACAATCTTCTAGATTCATACAGGAAGAATATAAAGTTAAATCTTCTAAACCTTCTTCAGTTATAACTCCACCTTTAACCATCTTTACGTAATCAAGCATATGAAAAAATTGTGTTACTGAATTTATATCATTATTAATTTCTGGCATATTAGCTCTAATGTATGCAATTCTTACAAACCTTGAAACTGATGCGAAATCTCCTGGTATTCCTAAAGTACCAGCTCCAATTCCTAATGGTGTTAATTCTTGATTACTCCATTCAGTATCTTTAGGATTATTTGGAGTAATAAACATATATTCATTTAAATTTGTTAAATGCCAATCAAATGTTGGATTATTAGTCATTACTCCTACAGTATTATCATAAAAAGCAAACTTCTCCTTTGTTTTTTCAATAACTATAGACTTACCACTTTTATCACTAACCATCCAATGAAGAGTTGGACAAGGTGTCTTTTCATTAATTGGAATATCTACTAATTCTATATTTTCAATGCTTTTCTTAACTTCCTCTACAGTATCATGATTAGATAATATCCATTGGATAAAATCATAAGGGGTAACATTTGTCTTTTCTTTAGATAATTCTTTTTCAAAAAAAGCATAACCAGCAAAATTTAATCCTGCAGCAGCTAATCCATTTTCATTCATACCATCAGCTATTGTAGGATGATTATCAATAATAGTTCCCATACCGAGTATTGCTCTATTATTTGTTATAATATTCCCTGAAACTATATCTTTAAATTCATAGGATCTTGGCATCATAATAACCTCTTGATTGAAAGTATAGGCTAAATCCATATTTCGTCCAAAAAAATATTTACCTTCCTTTGAACTTATATTTAATGCTGTACACATAATTACACCTCACATTTAAAATCTATATAGATTTATTATGTGTTTTAATTTTTATACTATACTTGAATATAAATCACTGTAGCTATATCTAAAGAATTTTATTTATAAGCAATTGAATTTTTATTTTAATAACCCTCTATAATTTATATAACTATTTATTAACTTTAAACTTAATAATAAGCTTTAATATATTGTCTTCTATTTCAGCCTTAATTTCTCCATTCATTTCTTCTATAAGAAGTTTTGTGATGGTAAGTCCTAATCCTGAGCTTGAAGTACTTCTTGAAGTATCTTTCATATAAAATCTATTAAATATATACTCTGCCTCTTCTTTATTTAATTCATCTGTATAATTTGCTAATATTATAACTATGTTTTTATTATCTTTACATAAAGAAATACTAAACTTATTCTTAGTATATTTAATTGCATTTTGAAATAAATTAGTAAATACTCTTTCCAAGGCATTTATATCACCTTGTATATATACTTCCTCATTTAATAATTCAACTTCTACTTGTATATTTTTATTTTCAAAATCATTATAAAATAAAAGTAAATTTTCTCTTACAACCTTATCTATATTTATATTTTCTATATTAAATTTATATTCTCCAGCTTCTAATCTAGATACATCATAAAATGTATGAACTAAATTATATAACCCTTGAGCTCTTCTTTGAATAATAGCTAAATATTCTTTTCTTTCAATTTCATCTATATTATCACTATCTAAAAATTCTAAATATCCAAGTATTGAAGTTAAAGGAGTCCTTAAATCATGTGATATATTCTCAATTTCATTTCTTATAGATTTTTCTCTTCTAATATATTTATTTTTTTCTCTTTGAGCTACTTCTAAATACTTGTTTAATGTAACTAATAATCTTTCTAAATTTTTATTTCCAGAGAAATATGTAAGTCTTCTATTTAACTCTATATTTTCACTTATTTCCTTAAACTCATTATTTACCTTATTAATATCCTTAACTAATATAAAGAAGCGTGCAGAAAAATACACGCTAGGTATTAATAATATTAAAAGTAACCATATCATTTATTGCACACTCCTTATAATTCTCATATATTTCACTTTATTTAATTTCTTTTCTTTTAAATAATTCTAAGCCTATTAAATAGCATGCTGTACATCCTATAATAGCTACAATAATAGACTTTAATATCCCCTCAGGAGTAGTCCATCCTAATACTAAGTTCATATTTCTTTCATCAAAAGTAGCTTTGATAATATTAATAGGCATATAACTAGATAAAATCTTGAACAACTCAATTTTTTTACCTAACATATTCAATAAAAACGGTATAATAATTATTATACTAATCCAAGAAAAAACTACATTCATTTCTTTTTCTATAATAGAATAAAGAGCATTTGTTAAAGTTATAGAAATTAAAAATATTGGTATAGCTGTAATTAATGAATTAATTAGTAATTTAAGTTCCTCTATTCCACTATTGTCCAAAAGTATATATGCACTTATTATAAAAGCTCCACTAACTAAAATACCAACTATTAATATATATAATAAGCTAATTAATAGCTTGCTAAAATAAATACTATTTTTAGAAATTCCAAAAGAAACTGTATTTTTTAAAGTGTTATTTTTATATTCTTGTCCCCAAGTTAAACTTACTGCAGAAGCACATAAATACATAACTAAAGATAATGATGTATATAAAGCTGAAAATGCAAATTTAGTAGTAGCAAAAGGAAATGTTGGATCACTTTTCGAAAAAAGATATAAAACTATATTTAAAAATACTCCAATCCCAATTAAGCTAGATATAAATATATAATTCCCCTTTGAACGTAAATTTCTATATATTTCACTTTTTATATAATTAATCATTTTTAACACCTCCAATTAGATTCATATAATATTTTTCAAGGTCTATAACTTTTTCATTTAAACCTCGTAATCCTATTTCGTTATATACTGCTAATTTACTTATTTCTTCTATAATTGGAGATTTATCAAATAATTGAATTATTCCATCATGCATAACTTTATAATCTTTATATCCTAGTTCTTTTTCTAAAAGAACAACTAATTTTTTAGGATCTGTTACCTTAATTTCTAAATAGCTTTTACATCTTTCACTTAATTCTTCTGCACTTACTTCCTCCACAAGCTTTCCTTTATTTAATATTCCATAACAGGTAGCTATATTAGCTAACTCAGTTAAAATATGACTTGATATAATTATTGTTATATTCTTTTCTTTGTTTAATTTTAAAAGTAAATTTCTCACTTCTATAATTCCACTTGGATCCAGTCCATTAATTGGTTCATCTAATATTAATAGCTCTGGCTCTCCTAATAATGCAAGTGCAAATCCTAATCTTTGCTTCATTCCTAAAGATATATTTTTAAACTTCTTTTTTCTTACTTCATATAATCCAACTTCTTTTAAAACTTTAGTAGTACTTTCTTTTCCTGGTACTCCTCTTTGAATTCTATAATGTTCAATATTTTGCTCTAATGTCATATTAGGATAAAAACTTGGATTTTCTATAATTGAGCCTATTCTTTTTCTTACTGTATTTAACTCTTTTTCAGTAGATTTTGATAATAATTCAAAGCTTCCACTAGTTACATTGCTTTGACCTGTTAATAATCTAAAAAATGTTGTTTTCCCTGAACCATTATTACCTACTAATCCGTAAATATCACCTTGCTTAACAGTAATACTTACATTATCTAAGGCTACAAAATTACCATATTTTTTCACTAGTTTGTTAGTTTTTATTACCTCTTTCATATATTCTCCTTCTCAATTTCAAATAAATTATTTTCTTTACACTATTAATAATAAAAAAATAACTTAAATAAATCCTCAAGAAAGTTTAAAGAAAGTTTAAAGATTTAAATTTTATTCATTTTAAATCCTATTCCCCATACAGTTTTTATATATTCTTCATCTGGTATAATTTCTTTAATTTTCTTTCTAATATTGCTTATATGAACATTTATACTATTATCTTCACCATAATATCCATTTTTCCATACTTTTTCATATAACATTTCTCTTGAGAAAACCTTATCTGGATTTTCAACTAATATAGATAATATTTCAAATTCATGACCTGTTAAGTCAATATTTTTCTCTTTAACTATAACTTCTCTAGACTCAACTTTTAAAATTAAATTTCTAAATTTAAATACAGTGTCTTCTTTTTCTTCCTCTTGCACTAAAGATTTTTTATATCTTCTTAATTGTGAATTTACTCTTGCAATTATTTCTTCATATTGAAATGGCTTGGTTATATAATCATCAGCTCCAATATTCAAAACATTTACTTTATCTTCCAAAGAACTTTTTGCTGAAATAACTATTATAGGTAGTTCCTTCTTAGTTCTTATATTTTTTATTAATTCTTCACCACATAATCCTGGTAACATTAAATCTAATAAAATTATGTCAAACTCATTTATATCAAGTCTTAATAAAGCCTCACTGCCTGAAAAAGCTTGTGTTACACTATATCCAGATTTCTCTAAAGTTTTCTTAATTAAATTGTTAATATCAATATCATCTTCAACTACTAAAATTTCTTCTTTTCTCATAATCCCCTCTTATATTAATTAAACTCTATTTCATATATATCATTATTATATTTGTAATATTTTTAAATAAATATATAAATTATACTCATATTTAATTATATCTAATATGAATTAATTGGTAAATTATTTAAATAAAAAACTTAAGAAAAACATTTTTCAATAGATGTTATATGAAATTTATCTAAAAATGGTATTATAGTACTTATTAAACTCTTCTATATTAATTAAATAGTATAAAAAACACTTATATCCATAGTGGTATAAGTGTCAGTAAAATTTAATTATTCAAAATAACTATAGGAATAATATACACAATTCTATTAATTTACTATGCGTATATATCAGAAAATTCAATATTACATTTCTCTGAAAAATCATTTTCATTAATTATTCCATTATAATTATAATCCTTGTCTATAGTATTTATAGGAAGATAAAATGTTAACTGTGTAGCATCTTTTATATCATCTATATATATTTTCCCATTATGCATCTCAACAAATTTTCTAGCTAAAAATAATCCTATTCCACATCCTTCATTTCTTCTAATAAATAAATCATCTGTTTGAGTGCACTTTCCAAAAATTTTTTCTCTATTACATTTTTCTATACACTCCCCGTAATTCTTAATAGATATAAATACTTTATTTAAGTCTAGTATTGTATTTATTTTTATTTCTATATCAGTATTTACGTTAGAAAATTTAATTGCATTGGATATTAAATTAAGGATAATTCTTTCAATCTTCTCTTTATCACAAGCTAAGATTACTTCTTCTTCATCAGTATCAAAAATTATATTTCTTTTCTTTTCCTTTGCATATACTACTGTAGACATAGCTACATCTTCTACTATTTTAATAATATTAGTATTTTCTAATTTTAAATTATGAAGATTATTATTTATCTTTGCCGTATCTATAATGTTATTAACTAACCTTAATAATCTATATGAATTTTGTTTTAAAATATCTAAATATTCTCTATATTTTTCATCTTTAATATTAATTTTTGTATCATCATTATATAAATTTAATAGCTGTACAACAGAAAGTATTATGTTAACTGGTGTTCTAAATTCATGTGATACATTAGCAAAAAAGTCTGTCTTTATAGATTCTAATTCAATCATAGATTTTAATTCATCTTCTTTTTTTCTTATAGATACTATCTCATCTTTATTCTCTATTTGTTTTATTATGATACATATTTTGTTTAGAATTTCATCTAAAAATGAATCATCTTTAGAATTAGCATCTATATCCTTATTATAGGATATACATATTAATCCAAATAATTTACCTGCTAATTTTATATGTTTAATCTTTAAATTCTCTTCTACATTATTTTCTTGTAATTTAATTATTTTATCATATATTTCAGAGTATCTATTACAATCAATATCGTTAGAGTATAATTTATTTTCTATAGCTTCATTTATATATAAGTCTAAATTATCTTTAAATATACTCTCATCTTTATCTTCACTTATATATGGTATAAATGCTTTTTCATTTTCATTATATAAAAGAATATCTATGTTTTTACAATTAAGAACTTTTTTCAAGCTTATTAACGTAGAATGTATGTATTTTTTAGGATCATCTTCATCTTTACTTTTATCTAAACACTTGAAAAGATTACTTTCTAATTTCAATTGTAAGCTTCTATCTAAACTTATTTCTTCAGCCAGACCACACAAAATATTTTCTTTAGTTGTTTCCCTATTTAAAATGTATTTATGCACTTTATACAATCTATCTTGTCCATCTATATTTATATACTCTTCATTATATAAATCATTATTACTTTCCATTAGACTTGCATCTGTTTCATAACATTTTTTTGCCATATTATAGTCTAGAATCTCATAATCAGATCTACCTATCATCTCATCCTTAGCTAAGCCCATATTCTCTGCGCCTGACTTATTTACATATATAAACTTTCCTTCTTTATCTTTTAACCATACTAGATAAGGTATTTTATCTAAAATCCCTTCTAAGTCTTCTATAGTATATTTTCTAGCTAATTTATCAAGTTTGTTATTCACTATATCCTCCCATAGTTGTCCTTTAATAAATTTATAATAATACAAAAAAACTTAATTTTCAAGAATACATTTACTAAACTATTGGCTCTATATCTACATTCTTAAATTATTAATAATAATTTATAATTATTCATTTTATATTATATTTCAGCACTATTATTAAGATTAATCTATTTTTTTAAATTAGATTTTTTATAAATTAATATCTATTAATTTTAATTCTTCTATTTCTTCCTTAGTTAATTTTCTCCATCTTCCAATTTCTATTCCTTCAGAAAGTACATTTACTATTCTTATTCGTTCTAACTTAATAACATTATACCCTAAAGTTTTACACATTCTTCTTATTTGCCTATTTAATCCTTGAGTTAAAATTATATTAAATGTATTGTTATTTATTCTTGTTACTTTGCAAGGTCTTGTAACTGTATCTAATATATTAACTCCATTTGACATTTTATAAATAAATTCATCATCAAAATCTTTATCTAAAGTAACTATATATTCCTTTTCATGATAATTTTCTGAAGATAATATTTTATTGGCAATGTCCCCATCATTAGTCATTAATATAAGTCCTTGTGAATCCTTATCTAATCTACCAACTGGAAAAACATAATCCTTGTAGTTTAAAAAATCAATTATATTATCTTTTATTTCTCTTGATGAAGTACATACTATTCCTCTAGGTTTATTTAATTCTAAATATATTTTTTCTTTTTTCTCTACCTTCTCACCATCTAATAATATATCATCGCTTTCTTCAACCCACTGTCCTTGCTCGCATAGCTTTCCATTAACAATTATTCTTTTTTCTTCAATTAATCTTCTTACTTCTTTTCTTGAGCAATATCCATAGTTGCTTAATAGTTTATTTATTCTCAATCTTAAATCTCCTTCTTATACAATCAAACTTTCATTATATATCATATATTATTTTAGAAGATAAAAGATTTTTTTCAAATAAATTATTTATTCTAAATATAAGAAAGCCTTAGTCAATGAAATTATTTACTAAGACTTATCTTTCATTTATATTAATTATTTATAGTGCTAAATAGGTATATTTCTTCATAAAATCTTCAACTTTTGAATAAATACTATTTGCTCCACCTTTAATATCACTTTCAATATTTATTGCAAGCATTGGCTCATGAAGAGATATCCTTAAAAGTAACCATCCCTTTTCTTTATCGCAATTTATTTTTATGCCTTCATAATTTTTAGTTTCTATATGCCAACCCTTACACTTATTAACATATAATTTTAAATTTCCAATGATTTCTTCTGCATATTTCTTAAAGTCATCACATTTAATTTCTATTCTCTTTTCTTCACTTTCTAATGGATACTTTAGGTCTTCTATTAAATCCTCTATATTTTTATTTTCTTTTTTTAGCTTTGACATCTCTATAAGAATTTTTACTACAAGATAAGCTCCATCATCTAAGAAATAATTTTCTCTTAAGGCTGCATGCCCTGAAGTTTCTATAGCAAGTGGACAATCTATTCCCTCTTCATTTAACCTTTTAGCCTCATTTATAACATTTTTATATCCTCTTTTAAATCTATGATGAACTCCATTTAGCTCTGTTATAAAATCAGTTAATCCTGTTGAGGTTATGGAATCTGTAACTATAGTTGTACCCTTTTTATTACCTATTACTATAGCAGATATTAATGCTATAAGAGAATTCTTATTTATTTCCTTACCAGTTTTAGAAACTATTGCTGCTCTATCCACATCTGTATCAAATATTATCCCCAAATCTGCCTTATATCTTAATACTGCATTTTTTATAGATTCCATAGCTTCTTTATTTTCTGGATTTGGTATATGATTAGGGAAATTTCCATCTGGATTAAGATATTGACTTCCTTCAGTATTTGCACCAAGTTTTTCTAAAACCTTTGTGGCAAAGAATCCACCTGCTCCATTTCCAGCATCAACTATAATCTTACTACCTTCTAATGGTCTTTCCATATTCACAGCTTTTCTTACTTTATCCACTAATACCTTAGAATAATCCTCTATTAAATTAACTTTTTTTATCTGTCCAAGCGTAGTACTAGAGTTTATAGATGAATTTATAGAATTACTGGCTAATTCTATAATTTTATCAATTTCTTCCTTTTCACAGCCTCCATTAGATGTAAAAAATTTAAGTCCATTATAATAATAAGGAAGGTGGCTTGCAGTAATCATTATAGCACCATCACACTTATAATCATCTAGTATTGTAGTCATAAACATAGCAGGGGTTGTGCTAAGACCACAATCATATACAGTCATTCCTTCTTTAATAAATACTTCTTTTAATACATCTTTTAAAGCTTTTCCAGATAATCTTGAATCCATACCTATAGCTACTTTAATAGCTTCTTTATCTTTATTTTTAGCTTTTAGCCATTTTGAAAAACCATACCCAATTAATGATACTATTTCAGATGTTAAATTCTTTTTATGTTCCTTTGTTTCTATTGCTATTCCCCTTATATCAGTGCCATTTTTTAAATTTTTTAATGTAGCTTTTATTTCATTTTCTACATTAGATAAATTTCTACTCATAGTTCCCTCCCTTTATTATTACTAAATTGATTTAACTGCTTCTACTATATCTTTTGAAGTTAGTCCATAATACTCTAATAATTCATTTGGAGTTCCTGATTGTCCAAATACATCCTTAATTCCAACTCTTTTAAGCTTTGTTGGACATTCTTCAGATAATATTTCTGCTACAGCTGAGCCTAAGCCTCCTATTATACTATGTTCTTCTGCAGTAACTACTTTACCAATATTTTTAGATAGTCTTAGTATAAGTTCAGTATCTAATGGTTTAATAGTAGATATATTTACTACTGTTGCTTCAATATTTTCTTTACTTAAAGTTTCAGCTGCTTCTAATGCTTTACTTACCATTATCCCTGTTGCTACAATAAGAACATCCTCTCCTTCCCTTAAAACTTCACCTTTTCCTATCTTAAATTCATAATCCTCATTATGAATTACTGGTGTCGCTGCTCTTCCAAATCTTATATATGTGGGTCCATAATATTCTACTGCAGCATGTACTGCTTTTTTCGCTTCTACTGCATCAGCTGGATTTATTACAACCATATTGGGTATACTTCTCATTAAAGATATATCTTCAATAGCTTGATGACTTCCTCCATCTTCTCCAACTGTTATCCCTGCATGAGTAACTGCTATTTTTACATTTAAATTAGGGTAAGCAACTGAATTTCTTATTTGTTCAAATGCTCTTCCTGCTCCAAACATAGCAAAAGTTGTAGCAAAAGGAATTTTACCACAAGTAGCTAATCCTGCTGCTGTACCTATCATATCTCCCTCAGCTATTCCCATATCAAAAAATCTTTCTGGTGCTACATTTTTAAATTCTATACTTTTTGTTGCTTTTGCTAAATCTGCATCTAAAACCACAACATTTTCATTTGTAGCTAATTCTTTTAAAGCTATTCCATAAGCTTCTCTTGTTGCTATTCCCATTATTGTTGTCCTCCTTTTAATTCCTTTAAAGCTTGTATCCTTTGCTCATCGTTTGGTGCAGTTCCATGCCAAGAAGATTGGTTTTCCATAAAAGAAACACCCTTTCCTTTAACAGTGTTAGCTATTATTGCTGTAGGTATTCCTTTAATTTCTTTTGCTGTATTTAAAGCATTCTTTATTGCTTTAAAATCATGTCCATCTATGACTATTACATTCCATCCAAAAGCTTCAAATTTCTTATCTACTGGACTTACCTTCATAACTTCTTCATTTGATCCGTCTATTTGTAATCCATTAAAATCTACAAAAGCTACTAAGTTATCTAATTTATAATGCGCTGCACTCATTGCTGCTTCCCAAATTTGTCCTTCTTGAAGTTCTCCATCTCCTAGAACCGCATAAACTCTGTAATCCTTCTTGTCTAACTTACCAGCTAAAGCCATTCCATTTGCTGCTGATAAACCTTGTCCAAGGGATCCAGTAGACATATCTACCCCTAAAGCTTTCTTCATATCAGGATGACCTTGAAGATTTGATTTAAATTTTCTTAAAGATTTTAGTTCTTCTCTTGGAAAAAATCCTCTCTTAGCTAAAGTTGCATATAATGCTGGTGCAGCATGACCTTTTGATAAAACAAATCTATCTCTATCTTCCCACTTAGGCTCATCTACTCTTATATTCATCTCTTCAAAATACAAAACTGTTAATATGTCTGCTATTGATAATGAGCCACCTGGATGTCCTGACTTTGCTTCAGATACCATTTCTACTATGTCTATTCTTATATCTTTTGCTATAGTTGTTAATTCTTCAATATTCAAACTTCATTCCTCCATATATTACTAATTGAGCTGTCAAAAACAGCTCAATTACTTTTTATTTTTCTCTTGATTTTTTAATAATTTCACAAATCTTTCTTGCATTTTCTGCTATCTCTTCTGTTGTTCCATTTGTTAATAATCCACCAAATCCACAGACTTCAACGCCATTTTCTAACCATATGTGTAAATTCTCTAATGTAATTCCTCCACTTGCTAAAATAGGCATATCTGGTATTGGTGTCTTAAATACTTTTACTAATTTAGGGCCATAAAAATCTGATATTGGAAAGGCTTTAATAAATGCAGCTCCCATTGTTAATGCATCTATTGCCTCAGTTAAGGATGTGCATCCTGGTGCATATGGTATTTGATATCTATTACAAATCTTCGCTACTTCTTCACTATAATTTGGAGATATAATAAACTGAGCTCCATTTAATATAGCATGACGAGCTGTTTCACTATCTAAAACAGTTCCTGCTCCAACACAAAGTGCATCACCATATTTTTCACTAAGTCCCTTAATTATTTCTCCAGCATTATTTAGTGTATAGCTCATTTCCATAACAGGTATTCCACCTTTTATGCATCCATCAGCAATTTCACATGCACGTTCAATTGTCTTTGCTCTTACTATTGCAAGTGCTCCACATTCTACCATCTTCTTAGTTACATTCATCTTTTTCATATTATTTACCTCAATATTCTCAAAATTACTTTAAATTCAAAATACTTTATATAAAAATATATTACTTTACTGTAAATATACTTATTTAGTAAATGTCTTTTTATAATTTTCGACTACTTTCTTAATCTCTTCAAGAGCTTCTCCTGTTGGTTCAGTTACAGGTAATCTTGCTGGTCCAACATTTATTCCATTTAAAACAACTGTCTTCTTTATAACAGATGGAATTGTACCGAGCTTTAATATACGACGAAGTTCTTCAATGCTATCTTGTGCTTTTTGTGCTGCTTCAAGATCTCCTTTTATGAAATTATTATAAATAGCAACATCAATTTCAGTTAAGAAGTTTGCTGTAGCTGCAACTGCTCCTTGACCACCAGCCTTTAATATATCAAGGATAAGTGAATCCGATCCTGAAAACACTCCAAAATCCTCACCTTTAGTTACTTCAATATAAGCCTTCATATTATCTAATTTTCCACTACTGTCCTTTATTCCAACTATATTTTTTACCTTTGATAATTCACGAACTGATTCTGGTTCAATATTAATTCCTGTTTTACCTGGCATGTTATACATCATAATTGGTAAGTTAACTGATTCAGCTATTGCTTTATAATGTAAAATTAATTCTTCTTGTGTTGGAGGAACAAAATATGGTGTAATAATTGATAATGCGCTTGCACCTATTTCTTCCATTCTTTTTGATAAATTTATTACTTCACGTGTTGAATTACCACCTGTACCAACAAAAACAGGTACACGATTATTAGTATGTTCAATAACTATTTTTGCAAACTCAACCTTTTCATCATCTGTAAGCATATGACATTCGCCATTTGTTCCTAATATGAATAATCCGTAAACTCCTCTATCAATTAAATAATCAATTAACTCACGTGTTGCTTTTTCATTGATATTTTGATTTTCATCAAGAGGTGTTATCATTGCACATATAATACCTTTATAGTCCATAGTTTTATCTTCCTTCTCTTATAGATTGTCCAAGACTTCCACCTGGATGCCATTTTAAATATTGCTTAGCATCTAGTCCTTTTGCCTCTTGCAGGGCAACACTTAATGATTGTAATACTATAATTTCAGCAAGAATGGAAGCTCTTGGTGCTTTATTAAGCTCATCACCTTCTTGTTTAACTCCTGCAAATAAAAATACATCTGAAGCTTCTTTTAACCAAGATTCATCATTTCCACTAACACCAATTATTTTTGCACCATTTTCTTTTAATGTTTCGACAGTTGCTTTTAACTCTTGTGTTTCTCCACTATTTGATATAGCAATAACTATATCACCTTTTGCAACTTGTCCACTTGAGCCATGTACTGCTTCAGTACCATCAAGGGTGTAAGCTGGTGTTCCTGTAGAAGATAATAATGAAGAAATATATCCAGATACATGTCCTGGTTTTCCTATTCCTGTTACATGTACACGTCCATGTTGTTTTTCCGATTGAAAAATTAATTCGCATGCTTTATCTATACTTTCTTCATCAACAGATGATATAAATGCTGATACTTCATTAGATAATGTATTTAAAAATTCTGATACAGTATTATCTTTCATAAGTTCTCCTCCTTAAAACTATGGAGCTACCTAAGCAGCTCCATAATATAATAAATGTGAAATGTAAAATAAAATTATTTATAGTAATTTAAAATAGCTTACATAGGTTTTATAAATTGTAAAATCTTATGTAGTATTGTTCCAACTACGTTGTAATCTACATTAGGGAATGTTGCCCCTTCTACTCCTAAAGATCCATATAGTGGATATAAGATTGTAGGTAAAAATGCAAGTAATAATCCAACCACGAATGATCCTAAAACTGCACCTCTCCATCCACCTGATGAATTACCAAATACCGCTGCTGTACCTCCTGAGAAGAAACATATATGAGCAGCTGGAATAATTACTACAGGGAATATACTTGGTAATGCTGCCATAACAAATACTGCTATTAATCCTGCTGCATATGCTGAAATAAATCCTATAATAACTGCATTTGGTGCATATGGGAATACTGTTGGTACGTCTAATGCAGGACGTGAACCTGGTATAAATTTCTCAGAAATAATTACGAATGCTGCTGTTATTTCAGCTAAGAACATACGAACCCCTGTCATCAACACTGACATACCTGCTGCAAATGTGAATGCTTGTATAATTGGGAATACTAACCAGTGTGTTGATCCAGCAATTCCTGTTGCAAATTCTTTACCTGCTTTTAATGTTGCAATATAGAATAAAATTAACATTACTATTGATAATCCCATTAAGAAATCTCTAAAAATTGATAACCAACCTGGAAATTTGATATTTTCTGTTGTATCATTTTTATGCTTTGAGAATATACGTCCAATATAACCTGATAATCCATAACCAATCATGTTGAAATGACCAATAGCTTGTTCATCTCCACCTGTTAATTCACGCATAAATGGTTGACAGAATTGTGGTAATGCTGCTGACATAAATCCTAAAATAATACCACTTACTATAATAGTAGTTGTATCATCAAAACCATGAGCTTTCATAATTAAAGTTAATACACAAGCAAAGAATAAACTATGTCCTGTTGTAAAGAATATATTCTTAAACTTTGTAATACGAGCAAAAACTATGTTTAATATAAATCCTAGTATTAATGTACAAGAAACTGCAAAACCATATGTTCCTTGAGCAAGAGCTGTTGCAGCCTCTGGTGAAGCTATAACTCCTGTAATTCCAAAACCATATTCAAATAGCTTATTAAAATTTTGTAATGCTCCTGTCATAGCATTAGCACCAATACCGAATATTAAAAATCCGATAACAGTTTTTGCAGCTCCAGTAAATACTTCAACTGCTGATTTCTTTTGAAGCATTAATCCTATTAATGCAACTAAACCTAGTAATATAGCTGGGGTGCTTAATAAACTAATTATAAATTCCATTGTAAATCTCCTATTCTCTTAATATTTATTTAACGTGCCTTTTAATTTCTATTAAATTTATTTTTATTTTGATTCAAGAAATTTTTCTAATGCTGCTTTAATTTCATTACGATCTACAATATTATTAATACCAATTACATCAAATTTTAAATTTTTACTTTTTAATTCTTCTGCAACATCAACTAATGTTAATGCAGCATCTCCATTAAATCCACTAACTGAGTCTAATGAACCATGTTCAACCTCAATTGGAAAGTTGTTTTCCTTTATAACTTGTTGAGTTTTAATTTTTAACATTAAGCTTGAGCCAACTCCTGCTCTACATGCGATTAAAATTTTATACATAACAAATTCCTCCTATTATTGAACTTCATTTTCTTTTATATAATTTATAATTTCTTCTGCTTTTTTAGCATTATCTAACACTTTAAAAAACTCTTCTTTATCTAATAATTCAACTAACTCAGACATAGCACGTAAATGGCTATTGCTATCTACTGCGCTTAAAGAAAACACATACTTAACTGGATCGTTTTCATCATTTCCAAATTTAACCGGAGTTTCTAAAGTAGCAATTCCTATTGCTATATCTTTTGCTCCAGCCTCTGGCCTAGCATGTGGAAGCGCTACATGTTTTGTTATAACAATGTATGGTCCAGATTCCTTAGTTGTAGCAACCATAGCATCTACATAATCTTCAGTAGCTTTATTGTTTTCAACTAAAACAGAAGCTGATTGTCTTATGGCCTCCTCCCAATCTTTAGCCTTTACATTTAGTTTAATTAGTGTTTCATTAGTAATTTCACTTAGCATCGGTCCCTCTCCTTCCTTAGATACAAAATTCTCTACTTGTTTATAATTTTCTATTTGTGCAAAATAAGCTGATAGCTCATTTGAAAGCATATTTTCTGAAGTTACATCTGCATATTTTTTTATTATGTTCATAACTTCATCTATTTTAGGTTGTTTAAAAAAAATCTCTCCTAATTGAATATACACTTCACGTGTAATCTTATATTTTTCTTTAGCAGTCATCACAGGACTAACTTTAATTATTGGTACATTTATTTTTAATCCATCTACTTTGTAGTTTGTAGTAAATATAATATCTACTGAATCTGCAAAACTTTCTAATTCGGAAACTTCCATTGGATGTAAAAAGTGTATGTCAGGAAATAAATTAGTAAGTTCTGAGTATAATATAGCTGAACTACCAACACCATTTGAACAAACTATTAAAGCAACCTTTTTTCTAATAGCATCATATTCTTTTCTATTTGATAAGAATGTCGCAAAGTGCATTGTTAAATATGCTATCTCCTCTTCCTGGATTTCTTCACCAAACAAGTTACAAAATTCATCCATTGTATTACATACAAGTTTGTATACTAATCCATACTCTTCTTTTACTCTTTCACAAAGAGGATTATAAATAGGTAATTTAAATAAAAGTCTATAATATGCTGATCTAAAATGAGAATATAACTGCTTGTATATTTTTCTTTGACTTATATAGTAAACTCCGCTTAAATATCCAAACTTTCTCATAATCTTATTTACAATTTCTGATATTACCTCTCTGTCCTCAGTATCTTCATCATGATTACCTACTGATATTCCTAAAATCCAAGCACTAATATAGGTTATATCATGAGACTTTATATTCTCTTTACTCTCATATATTTCTAATAATTCTTCAGCAAATTTGTATTCCTTCATTGAACTCATAACAGCAACTTTTGGAATATCTATGTTTTCTAAAATATCCCTTCTCTTTGAGTACATTCTTGCTTTGAGAAAAATAAATATGTATATAAATTCTACTAATCTATCTTCAACGAAATTAATTTCATATTTTTCAACAAGTTTTAATATATTTTTCCTTGCTTCTTCAAAGCTATCTAACTCATACTCTTCAATAAAAATATCGAATACTCTTGAACTTTTCTCGCTTGATAAAGTTTCTATAATACTTTTAATAAGTACCCTTCTTATTTCCATTTCAGAGCCAACTAAGTAGTAACCATTTATACGACTATTTTTAACCTTTATGCCTTTTTTCTCAAGTTCAGGTAATAAATCTTTAAAATCAAGATTTACAGTAGATCTGCTTACCTTAAAGTAGTGAGTAAAATGATTAATTGAAAGATCTTCCTGATTGATAAATAGCATTAAATACATACATAAAAGTCTTTCTTCTTTACTAAAATAATAAGTGTTTTTTGAGTAGTTCTTTTCTAAAATTTCTTTTATTGCATCCTTAGTTGCTTTACTAATCATAATTTCTTTATCAGCTCTTAAAGATATAAGTGGTACATTTTTCACTTGAAGCATATCATTGATTTTATTTATTCTATAATTAATTTGCCTTTTTGAATAATTAGATTCTTCTTGTAATCTTCTAGTTGTAATTAATGAGTTATTCAATAAAATTTTAAGAATTAATACAATCTCTTTGTCCACTTCTAAACCTACTTTCATATTAAGATTAGTCATTCTTTTGTTTATATTTTGTTGTTATTTTGTTTATATTTTGTTATTAACCCCCTTCTCATTTTAAATTTTATTTTAAAATGATAACTTTTTCAACTCATTTTTTGTTCAATTTTTGTCTTTTAAAAATACAAAAATTACACATTACTGTATCAAGTTACTATTACCATATATCTAAATAAAAAATATTTAAAACTAATATTAGAAAAACCTCTGTTTTTTACACAGAGGTTTCTAATAATCTTAAGAGCTATAACAATAGCTCATTAATATATTTAATTTATTGTTGCTATTAATTTGTAGATACATAAATCCTCATTAAGAAAATCCTTATCTAATACAAAAAAAGAAATTGTTGTTTTAGAAAATATTATTGGACTAACTGTCCATTCTGGTCCAATGAATGTTTCATTTGATTGGATGTTATTAATTTTTATTACCCTAAAAGATATTGAACTACTAAAATTTATTGAAAATGTACTTATAATAACATCAATTTTAATAAGAGAATCATTTGTGTTTAAAGTATTTACTGTAATTCTCCCAACTTCAAATTGAGTTCCTTCTACTGTATCTCCACTAATTATAGCTAATTCTGGTTCACTATCTTTAATAGTTATTGATTCATTGCTATTTATTATAATATTTATCTTTCCTAATATTGTTAATTGTTCAAAACTCCACTGTGCATACAAAATCACATTTTCATTACCCATTATAAGAGTTTCCCCTGAGTTATAGTGAATTCCATTTCCTTGACTTTGAGTATTCCATCCTCTAAAAACATAATTATCTTTTCTAAGATATCCTAGATTTCCCAATATAATTACACTTTCATCACTTAAATATTCATTACTATCTACAGGTGCTGTTCCTATTGTGCTTCCGTTACCATCATAAATTATAGTGTGCACTTTTAACCACTCTACATATAAATTTACATTTTGATTTAACATTCCAAAAGTCGATTCTACTTTATAGTGTGTTCCACTTCCATCAGCTTCTGTGTTCCATCCTCCAAAACTATAGCCTGTTTTATTTAGTAAGCAGTATTATCTAGTACTTTTACAGTGTCTCCACTTTTGTATTCCTTACTATCAATTGGTACTGTACCACTTGTATTTCCGTTTCCATTATAAGTTACTTTATAAGCTGTCCACTGAGCATATAATATTATATTATTATTTCCTATAAAAAAAGAGTCTCCTGGTTCATAGTGTGTTCCATTACCATCAGCTTTGGTATTCCACCCATTAAAATTATGACCTGAATTTTGAAGCAAGCCAGTATTGTCAGATACTACTACACTTTGATTAAGTTGATATGTGTTACTATCAACTGGCACTGTCCCACTAGTATTCCCATTACCATTATAAATTACTATATAAAGAGCTTCCGTTTGATAACCATACCAAGGATTAGTAAATCCTGTTTTTCCATAAGAAAATCATTTTAATTACAGGAGCGTAAGAATTCGGTAAGGATTAGTAAATCCTGTTTTTCCATAAGTATAGTAAACTTTGAAGTCAGAGGATGCATTATCGAATACTTGTATCCCCATAGAAGGTGCATTCCCTAAAAATTTTATATATTTTAATTTACTACAGCTATAAAATCCACCATCAGCAATATTATTAATACCACTTCCTATAATTAAACTTTCTAGGTTTGTACAATACTCAAATGCACTATCTCCAATTGTATTTAGGCTACTTCCCATAGTTATACTAGTTAGTTTAGTACAATTTTCAAAAGCCGAAAAATTAATTGACGTTACACTATTAGGAACTATAAAAGCCCCAATTCTACCTGCAGGATAACATATTAATATCGATTGTGATTTATTATATAATACGCCATCTAAGCTAGAGTAATTTAAATTGTTAGAATCTACTGTTATCCAAGTTAAATTTTCACAATAACTAAAAGCTTTATCACCAATGTTTATTACACTACCTGGTATATTAATATTATTTAAGTTTCTACAATTACGAAAAGCATATATACCAATATTAGTTACACTATTTGGCATATTTATACTTGTAAGATGACTATAAGCAAATGCCCAATCAGAAATAGTAGTTACTGTAGGTGGAATACCTAATGCTCCTGTTAATCCAGCAGGAGCACATATCAAATTTGTTTGTAATTTATTATATAAAACTCCAAAGCTACTAGAATAATTAGGATTTCCATAATTAACATTTATATCAACTAAATTACTGCAATTACTAAATGCATAATTACCAATATAATTAACATTACTAGGAATAAGCACACTGACTATATTATAATTATTTTCAAATGCAGCATAACCAATTCTTCCTACTTGATATCCTTCTATTGTACTTGGAATAGTGATATTAACTTCAACACCTACATAGCCAACAACCCAAGCCTCTCCCCCTACAATGGTATAATCAAAGCCATCTACAGTTGTAGACATTTAAAAAACCTCCCCCACAAAATAATTAAAATGTAATTTCTATATTAAATATCTAATTTCAAAATATACTATCTCATAAATATTTTATGCAGAAGTTAATAGCCTGTTCTTAAACCCTATAGTTTTTAAAATTTCTTTACCTTCATTTATATATCATAAAAAAAGCCGTGAATCTCTTCACGGCTTATTATTATAGATTAAAATCTCAACAATTATTATCTTAATTTATTTCTTTACAATTCTTATTTCTATTCCTTCAAGTCTTTTTGACTCTCCACTTGTTCCACTCATCTCTCCATTACTCTTCCACTCTTGCCAGCCGTAATCTTGTACATGAGTTCTGTATTCTATACTATATCCTGGTGCATTTTCTAGCTTTATTTCTATTCCTTCAAGTCTCTTTGACTCTCCGCTTGTTCCACTCATTTCTCCATTACTCTTCCATTCTTGCCAGCCGTAATCTTGTACATGAGTTCTATATTGTATACTTGCTCCTTTAGGAAGATTGTCTGCTTTTATTTCTATTCCTTCAAGCCTTTTTGACTCTCCGCTTGTTCCACTCATTTCCCCATTATTCTTCCATTCTTGCCAGCCGTAATCTTGTACATGAGTTCTATATTGTATTTCTGGATCTTTTACTATTCTTATTTCTATGCCTTCAAGTCTTTTTGATTCTCCACTTGTTCCACTCATTTCTCCATTACGCTTCCACTCTTGCCAGCCGTAATCTTGTACATGAGTTCTGTATTCTATACTATATCCTGGTGCATTTTCTAGCTTTATTTCTATTCCTTCAAGTCTCTTTGACTCTCCGCTTGTTCCACTCATTTCTCCATTACTCTTCCATTCTTGCCAGCCGTAATCTTGTACATGAGTTCTATATTTTATACTTGCGCCTGGAACTATATCATTTATTTTTATTTCTATTCCTTCAAGTCTTTTTGACTCTCCACTTGTTCCACTCATCTCTCCATTACTTTTCCATTCTTGCCAACCGTAATCTTGTACATGAGTTCTATATTGTATTTCTGAATCTTTTACTATTACTTTACATGTTGCTACTTTAGCTCCATCTTTTGTTTTTACCATTATTGTAGCTGTTCCTGCTGATACAGCTGTTATTTTTCCTGTTGAGTCAACTCTAGCTACACTTGAATCACTACTTGTCCACTCAAGCTCCTTATTAGTAGCATTGGCTGGAGTTACTGTAGCTAATAATACTTCACTAGCTCCTTTTACTAAACTTAATTCTGATTTATTTAAAGTAACTTCTGAAACATTAACTATTTCTTCTTTATCTTCCTCATTTGATCTTTCCAATTCTCTTGATTTAATTAATAGCTTTTGTGATGTAATTGGATTAATTGCTACATAGGCCTTATTATTACTTATTTTAAAAGCAAGTTTGCTTATTCTCTCATCTGATACGTTTGATCCTTCTTGTACCCATTTGTCGCCTTCAAGTTTTTTAACTATTGAACAACCATTATTATTATCAGCATAAGCTACATAAGGTGTGTTATTATTAATATCTATAACTAAATCTCCTACTTCACTTCCTCCAACATCATCTCCAATTTTAGTCCATTTATTATTTTCATAGACATAAACTTCTGAAGTATTTTTTCCAACTACAGAAGTAGTTGCAAGATACAACTTATTATTAGTTGCTTTAATACTAGCTCTTGACGCTGATAGATTTATTCCATCTACATCTTTCCAAGTACTATTTTCATACTTCTTTATGAAAACTTTATTGCCTAATTGAAAATCTGTATATGATACATATATATTTCCATTACTCTCAGTTAAAGAAGGTTCTACCACATGTCCTGTATGCAGATTACCTCCAATTTGTTCAAATGTATTTGTATTTTCATTTAACTTCAACACTTTTAAATATGCTGTGCCTTCATTCATAACGCTCGTCTTACCATTTGTAATTGCAACATATATTCCATCATTTGTTGAAATCATATCTGAATACTGACTTGTATCACTTGTTAGAGTTTGTACAGTTTCCCAGTTATTATTTACAAATCTTGCAACTATACTTCTATAGTTAGAATCATGATATAATACATATGCTATACCGTTATGAACTTTAATTGTAGGATTACTTCCTCTTTTGTTTATTATACACTCTCCTAAGCTAGTCCAATTTGAACCATCAAACATTTTAGCTTTCAATTTATTATCTTCATTGTATACTGTATAAACTTTATCTCCTACTACATCCATATCAATATCATTGTTTGTTCTATTTGATACTTCTTTATTTCCTACTACATCCCAGATATTTAAATTTGTAGTATCTGTAAATTTAATATCAAAAGTAATTTCTTCGCCTGCATTTGAAACATTTTCTATTACTATTCCACTATTTTGTCCATTGGAATATGTTATAGCTTTATCAACTATTGTCTTACTAAAATCATCGCTACCATAAGTTGTTCTTCCAGATTCTTTTGATAAGAAAGCTTCTGATAAATTTCCATTACCATCACCTTCCCCAGTCTCACCTGGTCTAAATACATAAATATAATCTTTTTCACCATGGTAATTTGAAGTTTCTTCAGTATTTACTCTATAAATTATTAATCCATCTCCTGGAATTTTCCCATCTAGCTCACCTATATATGGATTTCCTCTTTTTCTATACTCAACTACAAAAAATTCTTTTTCAGAAATAGGTGTTTTTAAAATTAATGCTTGATTATCACATGAATTACTTGAAGGCTTTAATTTATATGTTCCACTTTCTGTTACAGTATCTATTGATATCCAATTAGATATTTCACTTCTTAAATAAGATAATGGATACTGAACAAATGATGAAACACTGGACATTATATCCCATCTTCCAACTGGTGCACCACTTCCACTTGAACGATATAAATCTGGATAACCTATGGAGTGCATAAATTCATGTATAAGTACTCCTTCTTCACTTGATGCTAAAGAATCCATTAAATTATATGAATTATGTATATTGTAATTATCTACCTTTTTCCCATTTACTTCAGTTGCACCATTATGGTTAGCTTTATGTGCCCAAAGAACATCTCCATCTTCACCTTTTTTTGCTGCAAAAATAAAAATAACATTGTCCACATATCCATCGTTATTCATATCAAGATTGTAATTTTTATCTACTGCTACATTACTAAGTACTGTTGTTATTAACTCTTCCTCATTTGTTTTATTATAGTAACTTCTAGTATTAGGCAATGTATATGGTATTATTTTGCCACCACTTTCTTGTGGAAAATAATTGTGCACATTCATTTGATTATAAGATATGGTTTTTATATAGTTACTTAATGAACTATCTTTATCTCCATCAAACATATTCTTAACTTTCTCAACCTTACCATCCATAAAGTTAGAATCGCTATCTTTAAAATCAACAAAATAAATTAAATTTGCAATGTGCTCAGTAGTTTTATTGTTAACAGCTGCACTTGCTATTAAGCTTCTGTCTAAACACATAATAAGTGACATAATCAGTACCAAAATAAACGACATTATCCTTTTTATCACTTTTACTCCCC
>NZ_JBNPON010000039.1:0-34080 GCF_050315195.1 Clostridium sp. SGI.024
TATTTTTTTATAAAACTATTTCGTCTTCATTTAATTTATTTAAAACCCTATCACTTATGCTTATGAAAGTTTCATTATGTACTTTTTCAAGGTCTAATTTAACTTCACTTAAGGGTTTATCTCTATTTAATAATAGTTCTAATAATACTGGTAAATTAAACCCTGTATAAGCTGTTACCTTTTTACCACTTAATATTAATCTTGAAGCAGCATTACAAGGTGTTCCACCAAATATATCAGTTAATACAATTACTTCCCTCCCCTTACTTAAGGCATTATAAGAATCTTCTAATTCTTTTATAACATCTTCTAAATCTTTATCATCTGTTACTGAAATAACCTTATAATTATCTTGTTTTCCTATAATCATTTCAGCACTATCCATTGCATATTTTGCAAAGTATCCATGGCTAATTAATATAACTCCTATTTCATTCATTTCCTCATCCTCCTCTTGCCATTATTTATAGCAAATATCGTGCCAACTTTTAAAAACTATTGTTTTTCAAGGAGTTAATACTCTTTAATACTCTTTATTTATAATAAATACTTTTTACTAATACTATTTCGATACTCTTTTAAAAACTTATACAATAGCTACAATTATAAATTCACTTGTTTTTTTTATTAATTGATTTTAAGATATAGATATAGGATACTAAAACATTTACATAGTTCTTAATGGCATAAAAGGAGGATTTTTATGAAAAAAAATTTAAGCTTGATGATTAAACCCTCTTCAAGTAAATGCAACTTAAAATGCAAATATTGTTTTTATAATTCTATATCTGATGCTAGAGAAATTAAAGATTATGGATTTATGAAGGAAGATACAATAAAAAAAATAGTAGATAGAGTTTTTGAATATTGCAATGGCGGTAATTGTTCAATAGCCTTTCAAGGTGGTGAACCTCTACTTGTGGGAATAAACTTCTACAAAGAACTTATTGACTATATAAAAGCAAATAATAGCAATGGTACAAGCTTCTCCTTTGCATTACAAACTAATGGAACTCTTATTAATAATGAATGGGCAAAGTTTTTTAATGAAAATAATTTTCTAATAGGCATATCCTTAGATGGAAATAAAGATTTGCACAATTTAAATAGAGTAGATTATTTAAATAATGAGTCTTTTAATAGAGTTATGAAGGGAATACATATACTAGAAGAGTATAATGTAGAATATAATATACTAACGGTTATTACTTCTGCTTTATGTAAAAAAATAGACTCTACATATAAGTTTTATAAAAAGAATAATTTTAATTATCTACAATTTATTCCTTGCTTAGAACCATTAGAAAACTCTGACATGAATCTAAGTAGCTTCTCCTTAACCCCTTCTCAATATGGTGATTTTCTAATTAAGCTTTTTGATCTTTGGTACAATGATATATTATCTGATAGATATACAAGTATAAGATTATTTGATAATATTTTAGGATTATTCTTTAAGCAAGATTATGAAGCCTGTGAAATGAGAGGAATATGCTCATGTCAGCATATTATAGAAAGTAATGGAGACGTTTATCCTTGTGACTTTTACACCTATGAATCTTATAGTATCGGAAATATATTAGATAACTCCTTTGAAGATATTCATAAAAATAAAAACACATTAGAATTTATAAATTCATCAAAAAACATAAATGATAAGTGTAAAAATTGTGCTTATTTCACTTTTTGTAGAGGTGGTTGCAGAAGGCATAGAGAAAATCAAAAAGATAACTTAAATTACTTCTGTGAGTCATATTATAAATTTTACTCATATTCCTTAGATAAATTCAAAAAAATATCAATTAAAATTCAAAGAGATAATTTTAGGAGTTGATATAGTTGTTACGTATTGAAATGATAAAAAATTATATTTACAGATTCTGTTCTAATTTAACCTCCGAAGATATAATAAACAATCCTTATATAGGTATTTCATCCTTGGATTTGGCAGAAAATTTAGATATATTAAGAAATAATGCATCTTCTGACTTAAATAAATTACATAAAGAGGGCATTCTTATTAAGATAAAAGGCAAGCCAACAAAATACTTTTATAAAGATCATTTAGAACAACTATTTAACATAAATTTATTTGATTCATCAATTGAATGCTTATCTTTAATGGAATTAATTAATTATGAAGAAAATAATATTAAACCTTCTCCTATATTACAAAAAAATGATGATAAAGATCCCTTTAATAAATTAATTGGTGCAAATAGTAGCCTTGCTCCAATTATTAAATTAGCTAAATCATCTATTTTATACCCTGGTGGACTTCACACATTACTTCTAGGAGAATCTGGAGTAGGTAAAAGTCTTTTTGCAGAACTTATGTATGAATATGGATTAATTAATAATATTTTTTCAAAAGATTCTTCATTTGTTGTTTTTAACTGTGCAGATTATGCAAATAATCCAAATTTACTAGTATCTCAACTTTTTGGTTCTGTAAAAGGTGCATATACTGGTGCTGAGTCTGATAAAAAAGGTTTAATAGAAGAAGCTAATAATGGAGTTTTATTTTTAGATGAAATTCATAGGCTACCACCAGAAGGACAAGAAATGCTTTTCTTATATATAGATAAAAAGAAGTTTAGACGACTTGGAGAGGTATCTTCAGAAAGGACTTCTAATGTGCTAATAATTGCTGCAACTACTGAAAATCCAAATTCCATGTTATTAACAACCTTTATAAGAAGAATTCCTTCAATAGTAAAAATTCCAAATCTAAATGATAGGAGTTTAAACGAAAAACTTATGTTAATAACATCTCTTTATGATAATGAAGCTAAAAAAGTTAATATGCCTATAATTGCTTCAAAAGAATGTTTAGCAGACTTAATTCTTTATAATCCTAAAGGAAATATAGGACAACTATCTAGTGATATTCAGCTTTCAGTTGCAAGGGCTTATCTTGATAGTAAGATGAATAATCTAGACAAGCTATATATAACTAAAGACTCACTACCATTATATACTAGCAATTCACTTACTAATATAAATATCTCAACTAGACAAAAGGTAGAATTACTTCTAGATAGAGATGAATATAAATTTTTACCTAAACTAAATTTTAAGAAAAAAATTACTACTCCATCCTATGATTTTATAAAATTCTTTAATTCTCAATTAGAAGAAAATAAAGATATAAAAAAGGCCTTTTCTGATTATACTCAATTAATAGCCAAAAGTTTTGCATTAGAAAATATATTTCCTGATTTTATAGATGATGAAATATCTGAAATAGTGTCTACATTATCTGATGTATTATATGAAGATTTAAACTTAATTATTGATAAAAGCTCCTATATAGCATTAGCATTGTATCTTAAAAACTTAAAAGATTGTGATAGTATTACTTGCCACTCATCTCCTTCTAGTATTGAATTAAGTGAAATACCTTCTGAAATACAAAATATATCTAAAAAACTTATAAAAATATTAGAAGGAAGATTTAATATTTATTGTCCACCATCAGAGTTAAATAACCTTATGATAATAATAGATTCATTGAAAACAAAGGAAGTTTTTGAACCTGTAGGAGTAATGATTGTTGCACATGGGGATTCAATAGCTAGTGATATCGCAAAAGTTGCCAATGATTTACTTAGTATTAACTTTGCTTTATCTGTAAATATGCCTCTTAGTGAAAACCCAAACAATATGTTACCTTTAATAATAGACAATTTAAAAAATAAAAGTTTCAAAAGAGGATTAATTCTTTTTGCAGATATGGGTTCCTTAACTAATCTAGATGAAACAATAAAAAAAGAAACTGGTATAAATGTAGTAACATTACAATCAATAAATATTCTTTTAGTTATAGAAGCTATAAGAAAATCAATATTTTTAAAGAATGATTTAGAAGATATCTTACGTGATTTATTATGTGCAAACAATAAGCTTAATTATTTCTTTAATAAAAAAATAGAAAATTATCTTTCTATAAATAAAAAAAATGTTATTTATACTGTTTGTAATTCTGGCGAAGGTATTGCAAATTACTTAAAGAATAGCATAGAGGACTTATTAAAAACTTATAATATTTTTAATGTAGAAATAATCCCTTTAAATATAGAAAACAAGAAAAAGCTAAGAGATATTATTAAACAAACTTCAGTAGATAAAAGGTCTCTTGCAATAATAGGTAGTATAAATCCAGAAAATAGTGAAATTCCATTTATATCTCTTGAAGACATTCTTCTTCATTCTGGAATTAACAAACTTTTAAATATCCTAGGAATAAATGAAGAAATTTCAACCAACAAAATGGTAAAAACTATAACAAAGGATATAACTATTAATATTACTTGTGATGCTGTTAATAAATATTTAACTATTCTTTCTGGTGATAAAATAAAATCTCCTATACTTAATTTTATTAATACTATAGAAACTGAATTAAATATAATTATGTCTAACTCTAGTCTTAGTAAAATATTTATTCATATTTCATGCTTAATAGAAAGAATTTTACTTAAGGACTTTATTTTAACATCTAATGAAGAGATATCTTCTTACAAAAAAAGAAATGAAAAATATATTTCTTTAATTGAAAAAGCATTAACTACAATTATAAATACCTTTAATATATCAATTCCTGAAAATGAATTGTATTTTATATGTGAAATCGTAAAAGAAGCTGAAAAACAAAGTAAATAAAAGCTCGGATTAACCGAGCTTTTCAATTTATCTATTAACTTTTAATTCTTACTTATTAGCTAGTATATATTATTTACTTCTTCTCTTAACTAATTCATATAATGTATGAACTGGAGCTCCTGTTCCACCCTTAACTCCTAAATCGCTATTACTTGAAGTCCAAGCTGTTCCAGCTATATCTAGGTGTAGCCAATGCTTATCTTGAACAAAGGCTTCTATAAATAATCCTGCAGTTATTGTACCTGCAAATCTTCCACCACTATTCTTTAAGTCTGCTATATCAGATTTTATTAACTTCTTATAATCATCAAAAGCAGGTAATTGCCACATCTTATCTCCAGTATATTCTGAAGCTGATTTTAATTCACTATAGAATTCATCATTATTTGTAACTACTGCTGTAGTAGTTTCTCCTAAAGCAACTAAAGCCGCTCCTGTTAATGTTGCTAAATCTATAATTTCATTAACATTTTCTTTAGTAATAATATAGTGAACAGCATCTACTAAAGTTAATCTTCCTTCAGCATCTGTATTATCTACTTCTATAGTTTTACCAGCCATAGAGCCTATTACTTCACCAGGTTTATATGCATCACCAGAAATTAAGTTTTCACAAGCTGCTATAACTCCAACTACATTAATTTTTAATCCCATCTTAGCAATTGTTGACATTGCGCCTATAACTGAAGCTGCACCACCCATGTCTGATTTCATGTCTTTCATACTATTGCTTGGTTTAATTGAATATCCACCTGAATCATAAGTTAATCCCTTACCTACAAGTCCAAGAACAGTTTCTTTATTATCCTTGTCTCCAAAGTATCTCATAACTATAAGCTTAGGTTCTTTAGAAGATCCCTTTGCTACATTATAAAAAGCTTCCATCTTTAAAGCTTTTATTTCTTCAACACCATGCACTTCTACTTCAAAGCCACTTTCCTTACCAACATTAACTGCTGCTTCTGCTAAAGTTTCAGGATATATAACATTTGATGGCTCATTAACTAAATCTCTTGCAATTATAATTCCGTTAGCAATTTCAATACCTTCATTTATTGCATTTTCAATTTCCTTAGTTACTTCTTTTATTCCACATCTAGAAATTGAAATATTTAATTCCTTTTCCTCCTTAGCATCAGTCTTATACTTATTAAAAGTATAATTAGCTAATTTTGCAGAAGTTGCCATTGCCTTAATTAATTCTTCAAGTTTTATATTTTCAGTATGAGGAACTCTTAAGAATATATTTGTAAGTCCTAATGACTTTATCTTCTTAACTCCCTTTCCTGTAGCTTCTCTAACTTTATCTAAGTTTAAGTCTTCTTCCTTTCCTAAACCAACTAAGACTACTGTTTGAATAGTATCATTAGCTGACTTAGTGAAAGTATAAACTTCTCCATTCTTTCCACTAAATAATTCTCTTTCTTCTGCAAACTTTATATTTTTATTTAACTCTTCATTTGATACTTGTAATTTGCCTTCTAATAAATAAACAACTAAAGCATCTGCTGTTGAACAAGTTAAACTTCTATAATTTATATTCATCTAATCACCTCGTTTTTATGTCCTTTTACTTATAATACCACTATTAGAAATTCTGTTCAATAGATAATGATTATCATTTGTTTGAATTTTTGAAAATTTTTTATTTTTTTGTATAAAAATTTTTATTTAGTTAATAATACTAATGTAGATACAAAACCTGTTTATACAGGTCCCATCCCCCATTTATTTATAAAGCGCTTCGGCGCTTTTTTATTTTTTTGAATATTATGTAAATATAAATTGTTAATGTTATAATTAATATATATTTTATAGAAAGGATTTAAGATATGAAACTAAAAAAATTTTTAAAAGTAACTATAGCTTTCTCATTCCTTATAACATCTATGCTAATATCTATTGGATGTTCTGGAATAAATAAAGCAGAAAAAACATTTAATAGCTTTACAGAAAAATGGGTACAAGCTGATTATTCCTCAATGTATGAAATGTTAACTACTGACTCTAAGGAATACATAACAGAAGAAGATTTTGTTTCAAGATATACTAATATTTTTACAGCAATAAATGCAAATAACCTATCTTTTGAAATTGATGGTAAAAGTATAAAAGAAGATGATGTTATTACTATACCTTTTAAATTAAATATGAATTCTATCACTGGAGATTTATCTCTTACAGACTATAAGCTTTCTTTGGTTAAAGAAGATAAGGAATATAAAATTAAATGGGATGAAAGCTTAATTTTCCCTAATATGATAAAGGATGATAAAGTTAGAGTCTCAACAACTCAAGCAAAAAGAGGTAATATCCTTGATAGAAATGGAAAGATACTTGCAGAAGATGGAATAATTTATTCCGTAGGAATTTATCCTGCTAATTTTAATAAATCAAATATAGAAGCTAAGGTTACTGAAATTGCTAATGCATTAGATATAAGTGAAGATAATATTACTACTAAGCTTCAAGCAAATACAAATCCTGAACACTTTATCCCACTAGTAGATATACTAACCACTGATCCAAGAATAAATACATTAAAAAATAGAGATGATGATGGAATACTTTTAAAAGAAAAAATAGGTAGAATATATTATGGTGGAGAAGCCTTTGGAAGACTTATTGGATATATAGGAAGTATTACTGCTGAAGAATTAGAAGCAAATTCAGCTAAAGGTTATAATGATACAAGTCTTATTGGAAAAGCCGGTTTAGAACAAGTATATGAAGATACTCTAAGAGGTGAAGATGCTGCTGAAATTTCTATAGAACGTGGAATGGAAAAAATAACTATAGCTAGTAAAGAAATTAAGAATGGAAATGATATTAAATTATCAGTAGATTATGATCTGCAAAATAAAGTCTATAGCGAAATGTCTGGAGAAAAAGGAGCAGCAACTGCTGTTAATCCTAAGACTGGAGAAGTTATAGCCATGGTAAGTGCTCCTTCCTATGATTCAAATACATTTACTACTTATATAAGTAAAACTCAAAAAGCTAAATGGGAAGAAAATAATCATGCAGATGAAATAAATAGATTCAATAAATCTTATGCTCCTGGATCAACTATGAAATTATTAACATCAATAATAGGTTTAGAAAATGGTGTTATAAATCCAACTGAAGCAAAAGACATTCAAGGCTTAAAATGGCAAAAGGATAGTTCTTGGGGTGATTATAAAGTTACTAGAGTTATAGATCCTGGTAAAGCTGTAACTCTAAAAGATGCTGCAAACTATTCAGACAATATATACTATGCTCAAGTAGCTCTAGACCTTGGAAGTGAAAAATTCATTAACGGTCTTAAAGGATTTGGTATAGGAGAAGAGTTAACCTTCGAATACCCAATGGAAGCTTCACAAATTTCTAATGATGGAGAGTTAAATAGAGACATAATTATAGCTGATACAGGATATGGACAAGGTGAAGTTATGGTAACACCAATTCATATAGCATTATTCTATAGTACCTTATCAAACGAAGGTAATATGATGCAACCTAGATTAGTTATAAGTGAAAATCCAGAAGCAAAGGTCTGGAAGGAAGGCTTAATATCACAAAATAACTTACCAATTTTAATTGATGGATTTACAGCTTCTGTTAACGATGCTGGCGCTACTCTTCCTGATGGAGCTGTTCCTGGACATAGAGTTGCTGGAAAATCAGGTACTGCCGAAATAAAAGCATCTCAAGATGATTCAAATGGAACTGAAAATGGATGGTTCGTTTCTACAGACCCAGACTCATCTAAAATTTCAATTTCTATGATAATTGAAAATGTAAAAAATAGAGGAGGTAGCCATGTTACTATACCTAAAGTAAGAAATGTTATGGAGTACTACCTTAATAGGTAAGAGTTAATAGGTAAGAGTTAATAAGTAATAAGTAATAAGTAATAAGTAATAGTTAATAGAGAATAGATTTTTAATTTTGGCTTTGTTTTAAAATATTGTTGATAATATATATAATTAACTTAAAAGACCAGTGATTCCTAAATCATTGGTCTTTAGTTCTTAAATACAATTGCGTAATAATATTATTTATATTATACATTTAGTTGAAATATAATTCCATAATGAATGTAAATAATTGTATTTTAGGAAGAGTTAATAATTATTAACACTAAACTAAAACAGAGCCTTAATTTTTAATGCTTTATTTACAGAAAAATAAAATGATAAAAAATACACCCAAAATGATAGACAGTTATCTATAACATTTTGGATGTATTTATATTCTTAAAAGTCTTCTAAACTCTTACTTCTTACTTCTTCTCTATTACTTAATAATAGCTTTTCCATCTTCAAATTTCTCTATTATAGCTAAAGATTCAACTCTAACGCCCATTTCCTCTAATACACTTCTTCCTTCTTGGAAGCCTTTTTCTATTACTATTCCAATACCAACTAAGTTTGCTTTTGATTGATTAATAATATCTATCATTCCCTTAGTTGCACAACCCTTAGCTAGAAAATCATCTATTATTAATATATTTTCACCTTCATTTAAGAATTGTTTTCCTACTCTTACCTTATAGGTTTTATTTTTAGTAAAGGAATGTACTTCTGATTCGTATACTTCTTTATCTAAGTTTAAACTTTCTGTTTTCTTTGCAAATACAACTGGTACATAATCAAAGTATTGTGAAGCAATAGCAGCTATCCCAATACCTGAAGCTTCTATTGTTAGTATCTTATCTATTTTTTCTCCTTCAAATCTTTTTCTAAATTCTTTACCAACTTCATTTAAGAACTTTACATCCATTTGGTGATTTAAAAATGAATCAACCTTTAATATATTTCCTTCTCTTACTTTTCCTTTGTTCTTTATCATTTGCTTTAATAATTCCATGTATATTTCTCCTCTAACACTTAACAATATAGTATTCTAGAAGCTTGTCCCCATACATATTCATCAATAAAGCCAAGAAATTTACATGGCAATATTTATTCTTCGTAGTTAGGATATTTACGGTTTCCTAGTAGAAACACTTGAACCATATTTTCAAGCATATACGAATACTATAATATTCTTTTTTTGATAATTATAATCTTTTAAATAAAATAAGGCAAGTTTAATAATTTAATATGATTATATTACCAGTTCTTAAGCTTTCTTTTACATCAATTATTCTTTGATTAGTTGATCCTCTAAATTTTAAACCTTCGACAGCCTTGTCTTCTTCAAATCTTCCATCAACTAATACATCTAAATTGTTAATTAAATCTTTCCATCCATTTCTTTCATCTAAATTATCAATTATATATTCAAAGGTATACCCTGTATAACTCCAAATATTTAAGTTTTTTTTCTTAAAGGCTTTAGCCATATAAGCAAACTCCTCTGCTCTTTCAAAGGGATCTCCTCCACTAAAAGTTATCCCCTTAAGCATAGGATTTTTATATACATCTTCTATAAGTTCATTTATATTTTTTTCCTCTCCTCCTAAAAAATCATGAGTTTCTGGATTAAAACATCCCTTACAATTATGATTACAGCCTTGGGAAAAGAATACCCTTCTAATTCCAGGTCCGTTTACTAAACTTTCATATGCTATTCCTGATAATCTAATAGTATCCTTCAATTATTACATCTCCCTTATTAATTTTAATCTTTTATTTTTATTTTATCACTATATGATTCAATAATCCCCTTGCTTCTGTTAAAGGATTCTACTACTCTGCTTTTCCCTTGGTTATTTAAATATAAAGCATCACTTATAGTTGCTGGAACCACTTCATAGAATAACTTATCATCTTTGCCATACCAATTAACCCATGTTGGTATATACGTTGGATACTCTATTTTCAATTCTCCTGTATCCTCATTTTTATTTATTTTAACAAAAACAATAACTCCATCTTCAGTGTAAGGGTTCTCTATTCTTTCTGTCCTTTGGCTAGACAAAAAATTGCCCATAGAATAAATAACTGAAGTTTCATGAAGACCATCTTCTGATTTAATAACATCTATAGGTTGCAGTGAATGAGGATGAGTTGCAAAAACTATATCAACTCCATTATTAGCTAAAAATTTAGCTATTTTTATTTGAGTTTCATTAGGTTCTAACTCGTATTCATCTCCCCAATGCATATAAAATATTATAGCTTCAGCTCCATCAGCCTTCATTTTATTTATCTCTTCTCTCATATTTTGAAAATCTTCTTCTAATGAATCCTCTCTAAAAGTATTCATTAAAGGATATATTTCACTAGAAATTGGAGTTCCATTTAATCCTCTAGCTCCACCTTCACAAGTCATAGTATAGCTATAAGATATAATACCTAACTTTATTCCCTTAACATCCTTTATTATATATCTATTACTATCACTACTTGACCTTGTACCAATTATGTCAAACCCCTTATTTTCTAAAGTTTCTCTAGTTCTATAAAAACCTCTAATATCTCTATCTAGTGAATGATTATTCATATTATTCACTATATCTATTCCTGCCCATTTCATTGCATCTGCTAATTCATCAGGTGCATTAAAGCTTGGATATCCAGAATATCCATAGTTTTCAATTCCTGACAATGTCCCCTCTAAATTAGATATAGTTAAATCAACATTACTTAAATAATCCTTTACATATTGTAGTGTATTTTTAAAGTCATAAGTATCACTTGCTACGTCATATTGGGTTTCTAATATCTCTTTATGTATTAGAATATCTCCTGTAGCTGCTATTTCTATAGTCTTTATATTTTCATTCTTAACCTCTATAGGTTCAGCTTCTTTTGCTATAGTTTCTTTTACCTCTTTATCTTTAAATTTATTAAAGAATCCTTCTGTCTTAGGAAAATAAAATAAACTAACTATAAATATAGCTAAAAGTATTACACATAAATTAAGTATTCCTCTCTTTTTCATAAACCCTCCCTATAATATACTTTAAATCAATTATATACCAATTGATAAAATAAAAATAGCATGCAAAATAAAGAACTATTTTGCATGCCATTTATATAAAGTTTACCCTTTTATCTTAACATAATTTAATCTTCCGCCTGCTTTTATTACATCTATCTCTTTTTCTGTTAAATTAATATATGCACTAAAGAAACTTCCATTAGTTACATTTTTAATTATAGCTTTACCATTAACTAAAGCAGATTGAACATCAGCTATTACAAGTTCATCTAAAAGTCCAACCTTATCATAATCTACCTCTGCTTCAAACTCCATTGGTATAATACCATTATTAATAAGATTTGCCTTGTGAATTCTTGCAAAAGATTTAGCAATTACAGCCTTAACTCCTAAATATAATGGTGCAAGGGCTGCATGTTCTCTGCTAGATCCTTGTCCATAATTATTCCCTGCTACTATTATACCACCATTATTTTCTTTTGCACGCTTAGGGAACTCCTCATCAACTGTATTAAAACAATATTCAGATAAATAAGGAATATTAGATCTAAATGGCAATAACTTAGAGTTAGAAGGCATAATATGATCTGTAGTGATATTATCTCCTACTTTTATTAACACTTTTCCTTCTAAATTATCTCCTAATGGTTTATTTATTGGGAATGGTTTTATATTAGGTCCTCTTACCACTTCTACATCTTTTCCATTCTCTGCTGGTTTAATTATCATTGAATCATCTATTAAAAACTCTTTAGGCATTTCAACTGAAATATCTATATCACATTCTCTAGGGTCTGTTAATACCCCATTTATAGCTGAAACTGCTGCTGTTTCTGGACTTACTAAATAAACTTTGGCTGTTAGTGTTCCACTTCTTCCATAGAAATTTCTATTAAATGTTCTTAAGGATACACCTTCAGTTCCAGGTGCCTGTCCCATACCTATACATGGTCCACAGGAATTTTCTAGTATTCTAGCTCCTGCACTTATTATATCACCTAGTGCTCCATTTCTAGCTATCATCTCCATAACTTGCCTTGAACCTGGTGCTATAACTAAGCTTACATCATTATGGACTTTTTTGCCCTTTAATATTTTTGCTACCTTCATTAAATCTTCATAAGAAGAATTTGTACAGCTTCCTATAGCTACTTGATCTACTTTTATTTTACCAATGCTTTCTACTTCTTCAACATTATCTGGACTATGTGGCTTAGCAGCTAAAGGCTTAAGTTCATTTAAATCTATTGTTATTTCTTCATCATAAACTGCATCTTCATCTGGTTTAAATTCTATCCAGTCTTCTTCTCTGCCTTGTGCCTTGAAATATTCTAGTGTTTTTTCATCACTTGGGAATATTGAAGTAGTTGCTCCAAGTTCTGCACCCATATTAGTTATTGTTGCTCTTTCAGGGACAGATAAGGTCTTAACTCCTTCTCCTGCATATTCGAAAACTCTAGATACTCCACCTTTAACTGTTAATCTTCTTAAAACTTCAAGGATAATATCTTTTGCTGCTACCATAGGTTGCAAACTTCCAACTAAATTAATTTTACATACCTTAGGAGTGCTTATATAATATGCTCCTCCTCCCATAGCTAGTGCAACATCTAATCCTCCTGCTCCCATGGCAAGCATACCTACTCCTCCTGCTGTTGGAGTATGGCTATCTGAACCTATAAGGGTATCTCCTGGAACTGAAAATCTTTCTAAGAATACTTGGTGACAAATTCCGTTGCCTGGCTTTGAAAAATAAACTCCATATTTTGATGCTACAGTTTGGATAAACTTATGGTCATCAGCATTCTCAAAACCTTGTTGTAGCATATTATGATCTATAAATGCTACAGATTTTTTAGTTTTTACTTTATCTATTCCCATAGCTTCTAATTGCAAATAAGCCATAGTTCCTGTAGAATCTTGTGTTAATGTTCTATCTATTTTTATTCCTATTTCTTTTCCTGTTTCAATTACGCCTTCAACTAAATGACTTTTTAATATTTTATATACTAAGTTGTCCCCCATCATTTATTGCCCCCTTTTCTAATTTACGCTTTCATCTTTTAATCTTAAGTATTCCTTATATATCTGTACTAATTCCTTATCAAATAAACTTCTCTTTAATCTTACAGAAGTTGCCCTTACCATTTGAAGAATTCCTTGTGCTGTATTATCATCTAATTCTATTCCATATTCTCTGAATTTATTAACAATTCCAGCCTTTCCTGAATGCTTTCCTATAACTATTTGCCTTTCAAGTCCAACTACTCCTGGATCAAAAGCTTCATAATTCTTTGGATTTTTAATTGCACCATCAGCATGAATTCCTGATTCATGTGCAAACATATTATTTCCAACTATTGCTTTCCATGATGGAAGTATTCTTCCTGACGCTCTAGATACATATTCTGAAATCTCTCTAAACATAGTAGTATTTATATTTCCTTCGTATCCATATAAAAACATTAGAGACATTAAAACTTCCTCTAAAGCAGCATTACCAGCTCTTTCACCTAATCCATTAACAGTAACTCCTACATGAGATGCACCACCGACAACACCTGCTACTGCATTTGCTGTTGCCATACCAAAGTCATCATGGGTATGCATTTCTATATCGAATTTAGTCTTTTCATAAATATACTTTATATCATTGCATATCTTAAAAGGCTCCATTATTCCAACGGTATCACAATATCTAAATCTATCTGCTCCTGCCTGTTTTGCTGCTTCTATAAATTGTACTAAGAAATCTCTATCAGCTCTTGATGCATCTTCTCCATTTACAGAGACATATAGCCCATTTTTCTTAGCAAACTCTACAGACTTCACCATATTTTCTAATACCCACTCTCTAGATGTTTTAAGTTTGTGTTTAATATGAATATCAGATACTGAAATAGATATAGCTACAGCGTCTACTCCACAGTCTATTGACGCTTCTATATCTTTGATTACAGCCCTATTCCATGCCATAATACTTGATTTTAAATTTCTCTTTACAATTTTTTTAATAGCTTCCTTTTCGTCTCCTCCCATAGTAGGGATACCAACTTCAAGTTGATCAACACCAAGGTCGCTTAGCAAACTAGCTATTGCTACCTTCTCATCGTTTGCAAAAACAACTCCTGCTGTTTGTTCTCCATCTCTTAATGTGGTGTCTACTATGACTATTTCTCTGCCATTTTTTATATTACTGACTGACATAACCTTCCCCCTTCAAAAATTTATTACTTTTTAAATATTTGCCCCAATTGAAAATTCAGTTTTTTCTAAAAATTATTAAAATAATTTTATCATATATACCAATTCCAAACAATAAAAATCCTTCTTATTTTTATAAAAATTGCAAGTTTTTTTTGAATTATTTCACTTTTATACTCCAAAGTAATTTATTTTATGGATTTTTCAGTTTTTTGTGCAATAATCTTAAAAAATCCTGCATTATAAAAAGGATATAGATATTATAAAAAGAAGCTGCTTAAGCAGCTCCTTCACATTTATGAATTAAACCATACTATAATTTTGTTTTTTACTAGAATGAGATATTCTATCAGCTCTTTCTTCATACTTTCCTGGACCAAACCTCTCATCAAGACTTAGATATCCAGTAACTCTTGAAACTCCTTGAATATCTTCACTTCCACACTTACAACACTTTCTTTCGTTACTATTTAAATACTCTCCACAATTCTTGCAATATCTTATATGAAAATTAATTCCTAAATAGCTTATATTAGTATTCTTATATGCATAATTTAATATATCCATTATAACTTCTCCAGATGGTCTATCATCCACTTCTATATAACTTATATGACCAGCATTACAAAGCTTATGATAAGGTGCTTCTATATCTATTTTATCCTTTATTGATATTGGATACTTTACAGGAATATGAAAACTATTTGTATAGTAATCCTTATCTGTAACTCCTTGTATTATTCCGAATATCTTCTTATCTTGTTTTATAAACTTTCCTGAAAGGCCTTCTGCTGGAGTAGCATAACAACTCCAATTTAATTTTGTTTCTTCAGTTATTCTATCTGTAAAGCTTCTAATATAAGTAACTATTTTTAAGCCTAATTCTCTTGCTTCTTCACTTTCACCATGATGATATCCAGTTAAAGCTACTAATGTTTCTGCAAGTCCTATAAATCCAATTCCCCATGTACCTTGCTTTAATATTGGTTCAATAGAATCATCTTGCAATAATCCTTCAGATCCTTTTAGTAATCCTTGCCCTGCTACAAATGGTAAATCCTTAACCCTAAGTTTCTTCAAAACACTATACCTATGTAATAGTGATTCTTTTGCTAATTCTAACCTTTTATCTAATATATCAAAAAACTCTTCTATATTTCCCTTTGACTGTAAGCCAATTCTAGGTAAATTAATAGTTACAGGTGCAATATTACCCCTGCCTTTACATCCTGGTTCACCATTAACATTCTTCATCAAATAAGTTCTGCATCCCATGGTTGCTGGCATATATCCAGCATCATAAAATTCCTTATTAAAATCTGCATCTATATTCATAAATGTAGGGTTCATTCTTTTAGCAGCTACTTCACAAGCTAATTGATATAAATAGTGGTATCTATCTTCAGGCTCTCTATTGACTCCTTCTTTAACTCTAAAAATTATATTTGGAAAAATAGGCTGTTCCCCTTTTCCTAAGCCCTTTTCATATTCTTTCAGAAACACTTCACAAATTAGTGCAGCATCATCGGAATTAGGAATTCCTAAATTAATAGAACTAAAAGGTACTTGAGAACCAGCTCTTGAATAGCGATAGGTAAGCCTTTGAAGTAGTCTCTAGCTTTTCCCCCGCTCCACACCGTACGTGAGACTTTCACCTCATACGGCGTTCCCTCGATTTGTAATCTTAATTATATGCTATATTAGCTTATAATAAATTACAATTCGACTTGAGGCTATCCCTCCACTCCTTGTTATCAGAGTTTCATAGGTACTGTGCCTCTACTCTCACTTAGATTAAGATATGTTATAGAATTATTTCTTTTTCCATATCAACATTTCATCGAGTGATAATCTCTCCATGTTCTAAGCTTTCCCTGTTCCTGTATCTCTATCCTTACATATGGACTTAGGTTTCTTCTATACACCTATCACATACCTTTTAAAAGGCTAAGAGCCTGTAACTCTTAATGGTCTTTCATAACGCACAATTTTACTCAACCACCTGTGATACTCGACTTTACGAGCCATGTGCATTTCTACACACTACACTATAGGTGTTTTATCTCGAAGGTTCGTCGGTACTTTGCTAAGGTACATCCTAACCATATCCATTTTATGGACTCCCAGTCTATAGGCTACATTGCTTACCTCTAAGCAACTTTCGTATAATTACGGTAGCTCTCAACTGACTTCACCGAGCTTTTAACATTAGTCTAATTATCATAGCTTTATCTGCTAATCGGAGTATTAGAGGTGCATTTCAAGGCGTTACCCTCTCATTCTACACTTCAAGATACAAGTTCTACTAAATGACTTTAAATTTACAATATATTGCGTTCTTATTTTAAATTTTGGACAGTCATTTAGTGGCGTAGCTTTTCATTACGCAACAGGTCGCACATGCATAGTATTTAAATTATAAACTATACCTTGCATAGCTTGATGTACTTTATCCTTAAGCTTTTTTTCAGTTATAGCTTCAATCTTTTTATCATCAATCCCTAATTCAATAAGCTCATTCCTTATTTCTTTTCTAGTCGGCTCAATAAACACACCTAAATCGTTATCAAAATCGGCATGGGACTGCCCCCCAAACATATCATTTTGAGAAGATTGAAGTAATATGCAAGAAAGTTCTGCAGCTGTTTCAATCCTTTTTGGTTTTTTAATAGTTCCATATCCTGTATTAAAACCTCTTTCTAGTACTTCCTTAGTTGGTATATGAAGGCAGTTAATAGTTAAGTTATAGCTATCTAAATCATGAAAATATAAATCCCCATTTTCATGAGCTTTAGCTAATTCTTTTGGCATCATTGATAAATTATGCCATTTATTAGATTCAGATGCTATTCTTAATAGCTTAGAACTAAAATTATTACCTACATTAGATGACGATAGGTAAGCTGTTGATATTATCTCTGGCTTTTCCCCCGTCTCACACCGTACGTGCAACTTTCACTGCATACGGCGTTCCGGCATTATTAGCCTATATAATTAGTATAATTAGTTTAAAATAGTCTTAGTTTTCTAAATGGTTATAGGTTTTCTGTTTATAAGCATACTTCGTAGCTTATTGATTTTATCAAGCATTTCTTTGGTTGGTTTTATCTTATCTAAATATTCAAGTATAGTTTTATCCTTTGTGGCATGTATAAGTTTGTGAATATCCCGAGTAATCAGCATAAGGTTTGCATATTCATCATTTCCACCTTGTTTTCTTGGTAGTTTATGATGTACTTCCATATTACCAATACTAAGTTTTTCCTTACTTACAGCACACACGCCTTTTTGGGCTGTATATAGTGATATTCTGTTATCATTATATTCTGTACTTGCATTTATAATAGGATCTTCCATTATATATCTTAGGATTTTTGTATCTACATATTTCAGTTCTTCGTGGATTAATTCTCTTCCCTTTTTGGTGTAGTTTGATATTTCCTGCTTAAAGGCGTATGGAATACTAAATTTTACTCCTAATATTGGGAAGAGTGCAACTTTACCAACATAGTATGTTTTAAAGTTATAATCTCCTTAGAACTTTTCGTACGTTTTACTCTTAATTCCTTTAGTTGATATATATTTTTTAAGTTTCTGCTTGATATATTTGTTGACATTAAAGGCTATATCATGGAAGTCTATATTAACTAATGTGGCTATTCTATAATAATTATGAATTCCTAACAGAGTGGAATTGTATTTGTTAGCCTCATTTGTATTAGGGGCTTTTGCAATCCAATTCCCCTTATCTTTGAGTTTTTTGGTGATATTCTCTTTCGATTTATCACTAATTCTTGATTGAGTCATCCACTTATTTCTTTTTAAGCGAACTTTCAATTTAAATCCTAAGAATTCAGTATAGTTTTTTCTAAGATTGGTTACTTTTGATTTTTCTGGACTTATTTCTAAGTCCAATCTATCTTTTAACCAATTTTTAACTGCCACAAAAACCTTTTGAGCTGTTTTAGCATCTTTACACATGATTTTAAAATCATCTGCGTATCTGACTATAAACATTTGTTTTAGGTTTGTTTTCTTTAAGGCTTTATATCTTCCTCCTCTGGAGGTTAATATTTTCCCATTTCTCACAGACTTCATAGTAAAATTAGTTTCCCATTGATTACTTATCCACCAATCTAATTCATTTAGGACTATGTTTGCTAATAACGGGCTAAGTATTCCTCCTTGTGGAGTTCCCTTTGTTGGGATACCCTCTCCTTTTATTTCTGCTTTTAACATTTTACTGATTATTGCTATTAAATTTTTGTCCCTTATTCCTAAAGTCCATATTTGTTTTAATAGCTTTGCATGATTTACGTTATCAAAGAAACCTTTGATATCTATATCAACTGCATAATGAAACCCTGAGTTATTCATAAGTCCTTCTACTCTTTTAATAGCATGATGAGTGTTTCTATTAGGTCTAAATCCATAGCTATGAGGATGGAACTTTGCTTCACATATAGGTTCAAGTATTTGTAAAATGCTTTGTTGTATAATCCTATCTGTTATAGTGGGTATGCCTAACAATCTTGTTTTCCCGTTGGCTTTTGGTATAAGTTTCCGTCTAACTGGCATTGGCTTATAGTCGGCAAAGCTACGTTGTATATCAGATACAAACTTTGCACTATTATTTTCTCCTAAGTCAATTATATTAGCCGGGTCTACTCCGGGTGTTTTACTACCTTTATTCTTTTTAATATTTCGATATGCTAATAATATGTTATTTTGGGAACATATTATTGGCATAAGGTCATTGAATATTTTCTTTTCACTACTTTTGTGATATAATTCATCAAAAATATCTTGCATGTCATAATATTCATTGTGCCTTAATTTACTTTTTACTTTTAAACCATTTGTTTTACTTTTGACTACCATTAGTCAGTCTAATCCTCCGTTTTATAATATAAAACTTCCATGATTAGCCTTCCTTTAGTCTTAACAGAACCTAATTATTTTACTAATTGTTTAATTTCTTAATACTAATAATGCTTAGTGGCTATCCCTCCACAGTTTATTATCACTGCTTCATAGGTACTATGCCACCACTCTCACTAACATTTAAATAAAGTTATAGCTTAAAGCCTTTCCTTTATACCACTTCACAGGATTGTAGTCCTCCATGTTAGTTAGCTTTCCAAGTTCCTTTTGCGTATATCTTTACATATATATCCGTAGGTGCTTCCTCTGAGCCTGTATGCTTGATTTCGCCTTTAACGAAATATGGTATTTCATAACAACGATTCTTACTTTACCACACATACGACAAACTTAGTTGTCACATACATTTCTGCATGTTCCGAGTATAGACTCGTACATTCGGAAGTTCGTCAGTTTGCTCTGTATCGCAAACATTCTCACCATAGATATTTTATAGACACCATAGGTATCACAGACACAACTCACCTCTGAGTCGGTTTCGAGTAATATTTAAAGTTCTTCAAATATTCTTTCGGTCTGCTGTCCCCAGCTCTTCACCTTGCTACCAATTCCTTACCTTCTACAACAGGTAAGACACCGTAAGGAGTATTAGTGGTGCGTTTCAAGGCGTTACCCTATCATTCCACATCTCTACACAAAAAGTTCAATTTATATATCTTGATTTTTACATCTTTAAATATAAATTGGTTGTTATTTCTATTCTAACAACAACTTGTCGCACCATTATCTCTATCTGTCTCTATTCCTATCTTCTTAATAGCATTCATTAAATCAGATTTTATTTCTCTAATATGAGTTCTTTCTTTTCTATAGTTAGAGTAAACTATTTTAATATTTTCATATCCCATATCTACTAAAGCTCTCTCAACTATATTTTGAATTTCTTCAACTGTTATATTTATATTTTTTTCTTTTTCAATGTAATTTATTGTCTTTTGTACAATACTTAATACTTCACTTTCCCTTAACTTTTCTCCAGTCTCATGGCAAGCCTTTTTAATGGCATTTGCTATTTTAACAGAATCAAAAGGAACCTCCCTACCATCCCTTTTAACTACATATAGCATATCATATACCTCCTTAACACAATATATTGTATATTCTTAGTGTTAATTATATTACGTAGAATTATTCTTTTCAATTGATAAAAACTTAGTATTCTGTAGCTAAACAAGACCCATATGGTATAATTTTCTATATCAACCTATTTTGTTAAATTTCAGCTTTTGACAAATGATAACTAATACCTTTCTAAACTATATCAGTATTGATAATATTAAACTATATCAGTATTGATATAGTTATTAGTTATGATATAATTAAATTATAAAAATTATGTTGATATTAGGAGGATTGTTATGCAAAAAATAGCATTAATAGTTGATAGTGCATGTGACTTATCTCTTGAAACAATAAAAGAGAAAAATATTAATTTACTTCCACTTAGGATTTCTTATTCTTATGGAGAATTTAAAGATAAAATAGATATATCTGCAGATGAAATTTATAGTAATTTAGAAAAGGAAGTTCCTAAAACTTCTCTTCCTAGTGCAGAAGACTTAGAAAACATATTAACTTCTTTAGAAGATAACGGATATACTCATGTTATTGCTATAACTATATCTAGTGGCTTATCTGGAACCTTTAATTCAATAAGATTAGCCTTAGAAGATCATCCTAAATTAATATCTCATGTTTTTGACACAAAAATTTTAGCTATGCCTGAAGGAATAGTTGCAATGGAAGTAGCTGATTTAATTAATTCTGGAAAGACTTTCGAAGAAATAGTAGCAGCTATACCAAAAATAAGGAAAAATATTACTGGCTATTTTACTGTTAACACTCTAGAGTATTTAAAAAAAGGCGGACGTATCGGAAGAATAGCTGGAACTATCGGTGATATGTTAAATTTAAAACCAATTGTAACTGTTGATGAAAATGGAATTTATTATACAGTTTGTAAAGCTAGGGGTAGAAAGCAATCTATGACAAAGCTTGCTGGTTTATTAAAAGATAAGCTTGCTGAAGGACCTTGTAAGGTTTGGGTGCTTCATGGTGGTGTTTTAGAAGAAGCCAAAATGTTCTTAGAGGCTTTAAAGAATTTGGATAATATATTAAGTATAGATATTTCTCAAATCAGTCCTGCTCTAGGTGTTCATGGAGGTCCTGGTTTGCTAGGTCTTGCAATTCAAAGGGTAAATTAATATGAATGAACTTAATCTTCATTTAAGTAGTATAGAGGATATAAAGGAAGAAGAAAAAAGGCTACAGCAAGAATATAAAGAAAAACTTGCTGAGCTAAAAAAAATTCAAAAGGAAAAAGAATCTGTTGGGCAAGTATTTACAAAAGGATTATTGCCTATATATGTATTTCACATACTTAGCATTGGTCCATCAAATGGAAATGATATAGCCACTAAAATAGGTGATAGGACAAATGGTCTTTGGGTACCAAGTACTGGTGGAATATATCCTTTATTAAAGAAACTTGAAAAGGAAGACTATATTATTGGAAAATGGGATGATCCAAAGAAAAAATTTCAAAAAATTTATTCTTTAACACCTAAGGGATTTAATGAATATAAAATAAGAAAAAATCTTCTAAAACAAAAGATTGAAGAATCCTTAAAGGTCTTTGAAATAATTTATAAGGATTTATATAAGTAAGTATTTTTGTATAAACTCTTTAAATTATGATAAAAATAACACTATAACTTTATAGGTGGTGTTATTTTTGAAGGGTAAAATAATAGATTACAATTTTTTTGAGGCCTTTGTTGAACTAGAAGATGATACTATAGTTAAAATTCCATTAAACCAAGTATCAAATTATTTAAATATAGGAGATACAATTAATATTGATTCAAATAGTATTAGTAGTTCTCCAAGTAATAGGCCTAAGATTATTCAAGATAAACTAGTTGATTTCTTTTAAAAAAAAGATGCTTTGATAAGCATCTTTTTATTCTGATACGCTAATTGCATTTACTGGACAACTTGCTTCTGCATCCTTAGCTTCATCTTCATGGTCACTAGGAACATCAGGATTTTTAGCAACAGCCTTTCCGTCATCATCCATCTCAAATACTGCTTCACATATTGATGGGCATAATCCACATCCAATACATGTATCTTTATCTACGTGAGCTTTCATGCTATTTACCTTCTTTCACAATTACTTCATTATTATTGTTCCCATGAATTTTAATTTTATGTGTATTAATATAATCCTTCGAAAATTAAAGAATATAAATCATCATTAATTACATATTCTTCTGCATTACCTTCTTCTAACGCTTCTGTTAAATCAACATTAATAGGTAATTCTCCAAGTAATGGTACTCCTAAATACTCAGCATGTTCTTCTGCTGATTTTTTACTAAATACTTTTATCTTAGTATCACAGCCAGGACAGTTAATATAAGACATATTTTCTATAACACCTCTTATAGGTAATGGCATCTTATTTGCCATTGCTATAACTTTCTTAACTATCATAGATACCATATCTTGTGGTGTTGACACTATTATAAGCTCTGTTATAGGGAAGCTTTGCATAACAGTTAAAGTTATATCTGAAGTTCCAGGTGGCATATCAATTAATAAGTAATCTAAATCCTCCCAAACAGTATCTGTATATAATTGAGTTAAAACACTACTTACTATAGGACCTCTCCAAACTACAGGATCATCTTCTTTAGGAATTAGTAAGTTCATAGATAAAACTTTTACTCCACCCTTTGATTGAACTGGATAATATTTAAAGTTATTTTCATCTATTGGTTCTATATGTGCTCTTTTATCATTTATTCCAAAGAATCTAGGCATAGATGGTCCTGTAATATCAGCATCTAATACACCTACTTTATATCCCTTTTTTCTTAATGTACTTGCTAGTATTCCTGTAACGGTAGATTTACCTACTCCACCTTTACCACTTATTACTCCTATGACATTTTTTATTACACCATATTTGGGCTTTAATTTCGCTGGCCCCTTTTGTTCAAAATTTAAAACCTTTTTAGGTTTTTCTTGATTATTTGAATTATTAAAACTTGACATAATAACCTCTCCTACCAATTTTTTTGTACATCTTTAGGAAGTTCATCTTCCTTATAGATATTAATATTCCATTCTTTATATTGATTTTCTCCAACTACATAATAATAATATTCAGTATTCTCTTTTTTATCTTCAACTGTTATATTACTCTTATATTCAGTTGTACTATGCCCTCTATTTTTTATCCTTATTATAATGTCAAAATCTTTTGCATTATTATCTATTACTTCAATATTAGGCGCTTTCTTTCTAGCCTTTTGTAAGAAATTCTCTAAATCAGTAGAGAATATATATTTTAAACAATCTACATCATCTTTAATATCTATTCCTACATTTCTATCTTTAAAGTCTACCGTCTTACTCAATTTGTCGATAATATCTAAAATTGGTTCATAATATATATATTCAAAATCTCTTGGTTTTCTTATTATTGATAAATTTTGAAGAATTCCCTCATCAAGTCTTTTTGAAACAGTAAAATTAACTTCATCATTATAAAAATTTCCTTCATATGCTCCAACTACATAATTGTACTGCTTTACTTCATCTCCCATTTTAATTTCAAATATGTAATCTGGCTGTAAATCTGATTTAACCTCACTAACCTTAGCTTTTGATAATAGTTCATACATATTTACTATAGACTTTTCATCTGTTACAAGAAATTTAAAAGATTTATCTCTAATACTTTGAATACTTATTTGATCCACTTGCCCAACGTTGTCAAAATAATTATTCTTATTTTTAAAACCACTTTTTCCACATGATGATAAATTAATTGATAATATAACCATTAAAGTAGTTATTAAATATTTAATTACTTTTTTCAATAACATCCTTCCCCTCTATATAAAGGTTATCCCTACAACTCATTATAATTAATTAGGAGAAGTAATTACTTCTCCTAATTATAAATAAATTATAATACTTTAACTCTTTAATAGCAAATCTTATTCAGCTTTAGGTAAAACTCATTGCTATATAATCAAAAACTATCTTTATACTTTTTTTCTCCTTACCTTCATCATAAGAAAATTTAATTATAAGAACTTTTCCCTCTGAGTAATCTCTAATATAGTAATTACTAATAATTTTTTCATCACTTACAGCCACAAACTTCCAATCATAAATATCTTCAATGTTTTTACTACTAATTATATTTCCTTTTATATTATTATAAATAGTACTCATATTACTATTTACAATGGATATACTTCCATATATATCTTTTTTATTATTGATGGTTGCAATAATATTATCTTTTTTATTATTGGTGTTATCTATATCCCATCCATTTGGTAATGAAAAACTATACCTTCCCTCTCCCAATACATATCTATTAAAACTCTCTATATTATTATTTGATATTGCAATCTTTTCTATATCTTTTATAAATAAGTTTTTCATTAATACTATAACTACCATAAGAATTGCCATTAGGATGATGGTGTAGACTTTTTTATTCATTTAATATACTCATCAGGATATATAAGTACATTTTATTTGCACCTACTTCATAGGTACAACAACTGTAGAATTTTTAAAATCATAGAACATTAACCAACATCCCATTCCATCTCTATCTTCATTAGAAACCCATGTCACAAATCCTGTCTTTCCTTCATATGGTTGTTCATCCTTGTTCTTTTCTCCTGGAATTCCATATACGATGTATCTTAAATTCCCCTCTTCATCACATTTATATCCTAACATAAAATATCTGTGATTTCTTATATAAGGATAATAGTTAAGCATTGGATAATATGCTACTGCATACCTATTATAATTAGACATATTACACATCTCATGTAAATCATTAACAGAGACCTTATACCATTTACAGAATTTTATTTCATTATATTTATTTCTGCAAACTTCAAATCCACTAGCTATACCTTCAAAGTATTCACCAACACTGCCTCTAATTTTAAATTCACTATTTTTTTCTTCTAATTTTTCTTCATACTCATCAAATTTATTTTTTAAATAACCTCTATTTAAGTCTTCAATTCCATATAAGTTTCCTTCCACACTACTATTAAAAGGATTTTTATTATGGTTTTCATATATAAATGGATTATCTTCATCTTCTTCTTCATTTCTTTCTTTACTATCTCTAGTTTCTGTTTCGTCAATTTCTATTTCTTCTCTGATAACCGTTTCTTCAGATTCGACTTGAACTTCTTCTTTAAATTCAATTTCTTTTTCTACTTGTACAACTTCCTCTTGTTCTACTTCTCTTTCCTCAACTATTTTTTCTTCTTCTAGGATATCAGTAGATTTACTTTCTTCTTCTCCCCTATGTTTACTTTTTTTCTTTTTCTCTTCCTTCTTAATATACTCCATTTTATCCTTTGCTTTATTATGGCTACAATCTACCATCTTATAATTTTTCCAGCCATCACCAGATTGCTCACCATTAATAAAACCACACATAACTATTATAGGAATACCATTCTTTTCTTTCCCTATTGCTGCTCCTGAAATCTTATCATAAGATATTCCAAGTCCTGCTACATTATCTAATGGATATTCCTTAGTTACTTCTGCCTTACCACCATCTGATACTGATATCTTACCTAAATTCAATATTTTCTTCATATCCTTCTTATTGCATATAGCTAAAATACAATATTCTTCTTCATCCCTTCTTAGATTTTGAGCATAAAAAGAAATCTTACATAAATTCCCCTTTGCCTCTATCTTTGAATATCCTGATAAGGTTTTGTCGTTCGAATTAGAGTAGCCTCTTTCATCTTCTTGTAAAATAATGAAATTTCTATACAACTTATTTAATTGTGACAAACCTCTAGAACCTCCATTTTACATTAATTCAATACATTATATGCTACTCATATCTAAATATGTTAAAAATAAAACTCGTGAGATTTTTGTATTTTACTCCAAATTTCTCACGAGTTTATTGTCTATCTTAATTTAAGATACTTATCAATTTTATCTGATAATATAGCAAATTCATTTATAGTTAGGGTTTCTCCCCTTCTTTTTGGATCCACATTAGCTTCTTTAAATGCTAACTCTAAACTTTCCTTGGATAACCCTATATTCTTAACTCCGTTCCAAAGAGTTTTTCTTCTCATGTTAAATGAACTTCTTATTATTTCAAAAAATAGCTTTTCGTTTTCCACCTTTACCTTAGGCTCTTCTAATCTATCTAATCTAATTACAATAGAGTCAACCTTAGGTCTAGGAATAAAACATTGTGGTGGTACTTTTCTTATTATTCTAGTATTACAATAATATTGAACCAATAAAGACAATGAACCATAATCTTTATTACCTGGTTCTGCATTCATTCTTTCTGCTACTTCCTTTTGAATCATTATAGTTAATGATTTAAAATTATATTTTTCCTTTAATAACTTTACTATAATTGGAGTTGTTACATAATATGGTAAATTAGCTACTAGCTTTACGCTCTTTTCTTCACCTATAACCTCATTAAAATTAACTTTTAAAGCATCATTATGTATTAATGTAAATTTAGGGTTATCTCCTATTTCCTGAGTTAATATAGGAATTAAATCATTATCTAACTCTATAGCAACAACTTTTTTCGCTTTATTTAATAATTGTGCCGTTAATGTTCCAACACCAGGACCTATTTCTATAACTAAATCATTTTCATCTACCTCCGCACCTGACACTATATCTCTTGGTACTGAATCATCAATTAAGAAGTTTTGCCCTAGACTTTTTGAAAACTTAAAGTTATACTTTTTTACTAATTCAGCAGTCTTTACATCTTTAATTTCCACTACTTAACCACTCCTAGATTTTTTTCTATTTTTTCTATTGCTATAATAAATTCTTCCTTGCTTATAGCATATTTATTTAATCTAATTAACATTTGATTTGCATTTCCATAACCTATCCCAAGTTCTTTTCCTAACATTAGCCTTCTCTTTTTAGAATTAATATCTCCTGTTAACTTAAAATAAAACATATCTTCTGAAGTGAAAATCTCTTCAACTATCTCCTCTGATGCCTTTGCCCTATTCAAAGCTTCAATTATTACTTCTGGAGATGCATTTTCAACTCCAATATCATCACCCTTAATTCCATCTTCTTGAGCAATATATGCATGTTTTATTCCTTTAACTCTTTTTGATATTATACTTCTTATTTTTTCACCTGCAAAATCTGGATCCGTTAATACTATTACACCTTTTCTCTTTTGGGCTTCCTTTATTCTTTCTATAACCTTAGCATTTATTCCAAAGCCTCCTACAGCTATAACTTCTGCTTCGACTGCTTGCTTAACAGCCGTAATATCATCTCTACCCTCAACTACAATAACTTCCTTTATCAAATTATTAACTTCCTTTCTCCAATATACCTATCTAATAATTTATCCTTATATATGTATTATGTCAAATTATATTAATAAAAAAGGATATAGATCGCAAGCTCCAAGTCGCCAGAATATAATATCTATATCCTCTCATACGGAAGGAAAGAAATTTATAAAAAATTATTCACAGGGTAATATTTTTATAAATTCCTAGAAAATAAACAAAAGGATACCCTTTAAAGGTATCCTTTTATTTTACCATTCTCCTGGATAAGCTAAAATATAAACAGGAACATTATATTTTCTTCCCCAGCTGCTAATTGCTTCTTCGTTTGAATTAACGTATACATCAATGATATTACCTTTTATAGCTCCACCAGTGTCTGCGGCTATTGCTTTACCGTATCCCTCAACATATACTAATGATCCTAGTGGGATAACTCTTGGATCTACTGCTATAGTACTAATTCCATTTGGATCTCTTACAGGTACAGTTCCTGTTGCTGTAACCCCACCACCACTATAAGCTGTAGATTCTACATATAAAACGCTCTTATAATTTAATAGTTGCCCATCTCTACTTGCGAATGTTCTTCTTGTTCCTTGTGTAACTATTTTATTAACTGGTTCTACTACTACTTTTGAGCTTTTAACAGTTTTTGAAAATTCTTTTCCGTTTTTATATACAACTTCATAAAGAACTTCCTTTTCTCCTGCTGCTCCTTCTTGCTTAACTTCTTCAAGGCCATTATCAAGATTAGAATCTTCTTCTACAACTACATCAAAACTAATAGCTTCTGAAGCTAAATGTTTTTTTATCTCAACCTTAACTAGATTGATTTGTAAATCAGATGTAATCTTTGTATCTAATGCAGGGGTTATTTCATCTACTCCCTGATTAAATTCAATACCTTGCTCTTTAAGTTCTTCTTTTTCTACCTCTAGCATGTCTTCAATAGTGTCTTCAGCAGTATCTATTTTTGTCTTTTTATCTCCTACAGTCAACTCCACTGAAACAGCTCTTTTAATAGATATTGTATCTCCTTCAGATACATTACTATTTAAAGCTGGTTGAACTTTATCCTTAGGGTTAACTATAACCCCCTGTGAATCCAACACATCTTTAACAGTCCCTTTATATGTGACAAATGTTTCTTCTTTGCCGTCTAATTTCATCGTTATAGTCTTTCTCATATTTATGAACGTCACTGATATAATTACTACTGTAAGTAAAAAAACTATCAGCATTTTTGCCTTTGGACCGTTAGAAAAGTTATTTTTCAGGTATTTTTTTAATTTTTCTACCATCTCTACTTCCTCCCTTTGGCAAGAGCGTCTCCTGAATTATAATTGAATCTGGCGCTTTTGTCAAATTTTGACCTACTGCATAAAAAACTGTGCTTAAAAAATGCAACCTTGTGCATAATTAAATATTAAATATAAAATATAAAAATAATAGCAATTTTACAGTTGTTTATCGAAAGTAGCTTCTCTCTATAATTTCTCCTTAGTTAAAGGCCTTATTGTAAAATTATTGTAATATCTTATAATTGTACTTTATATATCTTTTCCTATCAACCTCTTAAAATTATCATTTACAGCTAAATTAACCTCTTTAGGCTCTAATTGTCTAATTTCAGCAATTTGTTCTATTATATAAGCTATATAATCCGATTTGTTCCTTTTTCCTCTATTTGGCACTGGTGACATATATGGCGCATCTGTTTCTACTAGTATTTTCTCCATAGGAATTTTACTTACTACTTCAACAACCTTCTTAGCATTTTTAAAAGTAACTACTCCACCAATTCCTATGTAATAGCCAAGTTTTATACATTCCATTGCAAATTCTACACTTCCTGAAAAACAATGAAGTATTCCTTTCACATTTGGAAACTCCTTAAGTATTTCTAAGGTATCACTATGAGCATCTCTATCATGAATTACAACTGGTAAGTTTAACTTTTCTGCTAACTTCATTTGTCTTCTGAATACTTCTTTTTGTACTTCTTTAGAAGGATTTTCATCCCAATAGTAATCTAGCCCAATTTCACCTATTGCAAGTATCTTTTCATTTTTATTAATTAAATTTATTATTTCACTTTCTACAGTATCATTAAATTCATCTGCATTTTCTGGATGTATTCCTAGTGCTCCATAAATAAAATCATTATCTATAGTTAAATTATATGTTTTTTCTATGCTTTCATAACTTGATGCACAATTTAATATTAAAGCAACTCCATTTGATTTAATTTCACTTAAAATGTTTTCTCTATCTTCATCAAAGGAGTTATCATCATAATGGGCATGTGTATCATATATTATATACTTATTTTCCATTTTTTATACCTCCAAGTTTTTTTATTTACATTTATCATTATATTACAAAAGTTTAAATTATAAACATTATTATTTAAAATACTTTAATGTTTATTCTTATAAAATCTATTATTATAAAAAATTTATTAAACAAAAAACTCCTTACGGAGTTTTAAGCTTAATTTTTATATACTTATTATTTTTTTCTATAGTTTCCTATATTATTAGCATGATCACCTATTCTTTCTAAATTACTTATTAAGTCTAGGAATACAACACTAGATGCTGCTGAGCACTTTTTCTCGTTTAATCTCTTTATATTATTTTCTCTAAATCCTTTTTCTAATCTATCTATTTCTTCTTCTACTATTTCAAGTTCTTTTGGTGCATTTATATTTTTATTACTATAACTTTCTATTGCAATGTCTATTGCTTCAACAGTCTTATCAACTATTAATTTAAGCTCACTTTTAGCTGTATCTCCAAGATGAATTCCTTTACTCATCTTCTCGATTGCTAAATCTGCAATATTTTCCGCATGGTCTCCTATTCTTTCAATATCATTTATAACATGATAAGTTGAGCTAAATAGTTTAATGTCGTCTTCAGGTAAATCTAATTGTGATAATTCTACTAAATAATCTGTTATGTCTTTCTCTAAAGCATTTATAATCTTTTCATTTTTATATACTTTATCTGCAGCTTCTTCACTATTTTCAGTAAATGCAGTAATTGATAGAATTACATTTTCTTTAGCTTTACGAGCCATTCTTAAAGTTTCTTTAAAAACTTGTCCATTTGCTACTACTGGAGTATCTAAAAGATTTTTATCTAAATATATAGCTCCCTCTTTTTCTATTTCTCCATCACCAGGAAGTATTATATTTACTAACTTAACTAAATATGAAGATAATGGTAATAGAATTATTGTTACTGTTACATTGAATATTGTATGCGCATTTGCTACCTGTCTTGCTACATTTGCATCAGTACCTTGAATAAAGCTAATAAATGAATCTATAAATGGGAAGAAAATTATAGCACCTATTGTATTAAATAATAAATGTATTATAGCTGCCTTTTTTGCAGTTCTATTTGCTCCTAAAGATGCTAGTATTGCAGTAACACAAGTTCCAATATTACATCCTAATATTACAGGAAATGCTAGTTTCATATCTATAGATCCTGTAGTTGCTAAAGCTACTAAAATACCAGTAGTTGCTGATGAACTTTGTACAATTGCTGTCATACCAAGTCCCGCAAGTAGACCTAATAAACTATTCCCTGCAACGACAATTACAAATTCCTTAAACCAAGTTGCTTCTGAAATTGGTTGCATAGCAGTTGACATAGCACTCATTCCTAAAAAGAGAATACCAAATCCTAAAGCTATACTTGCTAAATCTCTAACCTTTTTCTTTTTTGCTATAAGTAATATTATAGCACCTATACCAACAAATATTGGTGCAATTGCATCTAAGTCAAAAGATACCATTTGTGCTGTTATTGTAGTTCCGATATTTGCTCCCATTATTACACCAGTTGCTTGTGCTAATGTCATCAAACCGGCACTTACGAAACTAACTACCATAACTGTAGTAGCACTTGAGCTTTGAATTATTGCTGTAACTACTGCTCCTACTAAAACTCCTATGTATTTATTGCTTGTTAATCTTTCTAATATAGATTTTAGTCTTTCCCCAGCTGCGTTTTCTAGTCCATCTCCCATTAGTTTCATTCCATACAAGAACATACCTAAGCCGCCAATAAGACCCGTTAAAATAGAAAAACTACTCATTAATATTTTCTCCTTGCTAAAATAATACTTTTTATTAATTTAATATTAACATTTTGTTAACAAATTTAATATACAACGATTACTTTGAAATGTAAATATTAATTATATGTTAAATTTTCTTAACATACCCCTTATTCATATTTTGTTTATTTTTTTGTCACAGTACTGTCATAATAATGATATATTATAGTACTTGTAAAGTAGTTAAAGCATTATTATTTACCCCTAAAACCATCTAATGGTCCCTAGATTAAATCATTCCCCAAAATTATTTAATCTAGGGTTTCATTTTGTACTAATATTTTTCTTCTTTTAACCTATTAAGCTCTTCTACAGCCTTTCTTTTATCTATCTTACTAAATAAATTCTCTATTTTATTAATTTTTCCTTCTTTCTTTTCTATATAGCTCCATATAGGCTCATCTAAATTCAAAGCAACTCTAATTTTTTCACAAGTTCTTGGTATAAATGGCTCTAATAAATTTGATAAATTTATTATAAATTGTAGTGCTTCATAAGTCTTTATTTCACCAGTTTCATATCCCTTATTCACTTTTTTAACTGCTGATATAATATCTAAAAGAGAATTCTTAAACTTTCCTTCTTCAATATAATCTCCTACATCAAAATATAAATTAAGGATTTCATCTTTAAACTTTTTAGATACAACTCCCTTTGGAATAGTAGATTTATACTTACTCTCAATATCATTTAGGACTTTATTTATGAATCCTCCAACATTATTTACTAAATCTCTATTTACAACATTTATAAAATCTCTCCAAGTAAAATCTGTATCCTTTATTTCAGGAGAATTAATTGATAAATAATATCTAACCTCATCTACATCATAATTTTCAACAATATAATCAACCCATATTGCCCAGTTCTTAACTGATGAAAAATTTTTTCCTTCTAACTTTAAATATTCGCTAGATACAATTCGTAAATTAGGATTTTTTATCCCAATACCAGCTAAAATTGCTGGAAATATCACTGTATGGAATGGAATATTGTCTTTTCCATGAATAAAGTAAACTCTAGAATCTTCTCCTTGCCAATATTCTCTCCACTCTTCCTCTTTATCTTCTAAGGCTTTCATGCTAGCTGTTAAATATCCCATAACGGCTTCTATCCAAACGAATATTTTTTTATCTTCATATCCATCTATTGGAACATCTACTCCCCAATTAAAATCTCTTGTTACAGCCTTATCCCTTAGCCCTTCATCTAAATATCTATTAACTATTTTTTGTGCATTTTCTCGCCATCCCTTTTGCCTAATTAAAAGCCTTCTAACATCATTTTCAAAGTTTGATAGTGAAAAAAATAAATGCTTTGTTTTCTTTTCTATAGTTTCACTACCACAAAGTTTACACCTTTTATCTAACAATTCTTCACTATCTACTATTTCAAAACAATTTTCACATTGATCTTCAGATACTATTTCTCCACAATGCGGACATCTTCCCTCTACATATCTGTCAGATAAAAACTCATTACAATTTTCACAATAAGTTTGCTCAATTTCCTTTTCATAAATATAACCTTTATTATATAAATCAAGAATAAATTCCTTAACCTTTTCCTGATGATATTCTGAATGTGTTTTTTCAAATACATCAAAAGAAAAACCAAGACTATCGAAGCATCTTTTAAACTCACTATGATATTTAATAGTTGCTTCTAAAGGAGTAATTCCCTCCTCCTTAGCCTTCATAGTTACAGGAGTTCCATGACAGTCTGTCCCAGATATAAATATTACTTCATCTCCCATAAGTCTATGATACCTTGCAATAATATCACCTGGAAGTAATACTGCAATTCTTCCTAAATGTAAAGGCCCATTAGCATATGGCCATGCATTTCCTACTATTATATTCATAAAAAACCC
>NZ_JBNPON010000040.1:0-33987 GCF_050315195.1 Clostridium sp. SGI.024
CTATAAAGTATCTAAGCTTGTTTTTTATTCTAAAGCTAATTTATTTCTATATTTATCTGAAATAATTTTAAATATAGGTACTCCTACTATAGTTACTACTACGAATTCACCTATTCCAACTTGTAGCATAGTTATTAACATAGGTAATTCAGACACTACACTTAACATCCATCCAACTATTAAACCATTAAAGATAGTTGGCCATAAAGATGATACAATTAAACTAACAATATTTGACTTCATATATTTAGAGGTAATTGATATAGCACTTACACTTAAAAAGGTTGCTAAGGTACCAAAAGTAATATCCATTAAACCGTACCCACCAAACAAATTTGATATTAAACATCCTAGTGTTAATCCTACTATGTATATTGGATCTAAAAATGCAAGAAGGACTAAAATTTCAGATATTCTAAATTGTATTGGTCCATAACTTATAGGTGCTAGTATTATAGTTAATACCGCATATAGTGCTGCAATTAAAGCTGATTTTACTATTTTAGATGTTAAATTGTTATTCAAAATAATTCCCTCCATTTTTTTAATAAAAATTAAGGAGCTGTATTACAACAGCCCCAAAAAAACAAATTAAAATAAAGCTATATTAGATATTGAAATAAAAATAGAGGGTTATTTATTAAACCCTCTACGAATAAATCATACTTAATATAAAATACAATTAATAACCGTAGTTTTATTTAGAGACAGGAGGCTTCCGAACTGTCTTATTCAATTTACTATAATAGTATATTTCATTTATTACTTATTGTCAATTCATTAATATACTCATTAATTTTATTTAGTTCTTTATATTTATTAACCCACCAATCTCTATTCCACAACCTATATATATTAATATTATTATCCATATAGTATTTATATAAAAAAACGTCATTACTTACTAAACTATTATTTAACAATAAAATAATTCTATATTCATTTGTTTTTATCTCCATATAAGGATTATTAATAATTATGTGTAAATTTATATTTTTATCTAATAAGAAGTATTTAATTTCTGATAATATTTCATTATTTTCATTAATTATATAATTATTTTCCTTATTAAAGTTAAATTCTCTTATTTTATTATCTATATCTAAGGATAGTATAGTTTTAGATATCTTAGATATAGATTCAAAATCAATCTTTCTATCCTCTTCATTGGAGATTACTATAATTTTATTGAATTTAAGATTTTTGTTTATTAATTCCTGTATATTTTCATTAGAAAGGCTAGATACTGTACAGGGAAAAAAACTATTTAACTCATCTTCGCTGATAGTATTTACATTTTCTTTTAGTTTAGAGGATGAACTTCTTAACTTATTATCCCATATTTTATTGATTGCTTTTGAGATTATGGTATTCTTTTTATAGTTATCAGTATATATACTATTTATAACACTATCATATTCTTTATATAGTTCAATTATATTTGTATTTTTAATTTCCTCTTCTTCAATATCTAAATAGCATTTTAACATAGGAAGAATTGTTAATAATTCATCTATATATTTCTTTTCTTCTAAATCATCATAACAATATTTTAATATGTTTTCTTCGATACTTGAAATGTTGTCAATAGTATTAAATATATTTCTATTCTTGTATGCTATATTAAATATTCTTTTATACAAATTAAGATTCTCGTAAATATTTTTACTTTTGATTATAGTAATAATTAATTCATTATACTTTTCTTCTCTTATAATTGATTTTAAGAAGGATAACTTTTCCTTCAACTTATTTAAATAATTATAATTATTTAAATACTCATTATAAATTTCATCCTTTATTTTAGAAAAAGCCTTTAAATTTTCTTCATCTTTATTTTTATTATATTTCTTAAATATATTAAACCACTTTTTAGTAATTGTCTTATTTAATAATTTATAGTTATACTTTAAGTTAACAATATTGGTTAATGATAAAATATAATCTTCATCAATTATTTCATTTGAAATATATGCATCAATAAAGTCCTCAGTATATATAGATACAATTAGATTATGTTCGATTTCTTTATTATCTATTATAGTGTTTATTAAATATATAGAATCATTTATTAAATTATAATCTAGTGGTAATTTTAAATAATTATAGATATCGTTATCCACAAATCGTCTATACTGTATATATTGAGTACTTAAACCTGATGACAATATATTTTTACATGCTTCTTTTAATTCATTATAATTATAATTTTTAAAAGGATTTTTAATTCTAAAGGTTCTGTAATATTTATTGTAAGTATGGTTACTATCAAGTTTTCTACCAGTCAGTATATACTTCTCTATTAAAGGAATATCATAATTACAATTATTAAAAAAATTACTTATTTGTTTTAATATATCCTGCTTCTTATTAATATTCCTATAAAGCAATTCTACTTTACTTATGATAGTTTTACCTGTCTGCTCCTGTAAATTTAATAATAAATAGCTTATTAACTCTTCAATGTTATAATTCCCATCTAAATATAATAATCTTTTATCAAGATCTTTAAATATATTAGTAGCAAGAATACCTTCTTGATAGGAATCCGTTAGAATTAAGACTTGTTCTTCATTAAATAGATAATAGGATACTATTTCATTTATAACTTCTAATAATTCATTTTCATTGATTTTATAGCATAGTATGTTATTATCTGAATCATTCAAAATATTATTAGCTATATAATTTATACTTAATAATGCTTTATTATTATCAAGAGTTAAATAATTACTAATAGGTACCTCCTCCTTATTTAAATATTAATACAATATATTCATTTATAAAAAAAATTATAATTAATTCATTTATATTTTTTATTTATGTCAATAATATAAATATTGATTGTAGGGTATTGTAAGGAGCTGATTTTTTGAAAAGATTATATAAAATAATTACAGTTTTTTTAATTTCAATACTAGTTACTACTTTACTGTTAGTAATTTACTTCAAAAATTCATTAATGATTATATATAGTGTATATAATGAATTAAAAAACAGAAATGAATCTGTTGAAACCTTAGGAGAATTAACAGATTACTATACAACAACTACTATGGATCTGAAAAATATCAAGTACAAAGACACTTTATCAAAGGATGTATTCTTAGATATTTATAAATCAGATATAGAAGATAAGCCTTCTCCTGTTATTATATACGTACACGGAGGGAGTTGGGTTTATGGTGACAATGGGATACCTAAAGGATTAGAACCTATATTAAAAGCTTTTAATAAAAGGGGCTTTACAATTATTAGTCTTTCTTACGAACTTTTAAAAGAAGATGTTCCAATAGAAAATCCAATTATAGATGTTAAAGATTCAATTAGATGGGTTTATAAAAATAAAGAAAAATATAACTTTGATACAGAGAATATTGGAATTCTTGGTATATCATCTGGAGCACATTTAGCTTTAATGGCATCATATTCAGAAGAGGATATGTTTTTAGGTGATGAATCTTTAAGAAAGTATCCATCTAATGTAAAATATGTTTTAGATGTATTTGGACCTACAGAATTAAATACCTTGGATATATCTGATATTGATGAAGAATATAAAAAAAACCTTGAAAATATACTTAAGTCAAAAGATATTTTAGAGAAGTATACTCCTATAAATTATATTAATAGTTCTACTCCTAGTACATTAATTATACATAGTAAAAGTGATGAAATAGTACCATATGAAAATGCAAAAACCTTATATACAAATTTAAAAGAAAAAGATATAAAAAGCAAACTACTTACATTAAAATCAGGTTCTCATTATTTTAGTGGCTATAATAAATTTGAAATAGTAGCTTTAATTTTTGAAACACTAAAATTTTTAGATATAAATAATAAATAATAGAGGCTATCACATAATATAAAATTAATAAGGAGCTGCTTAGGCAACTCCTATTTGTTATATGTAACTCCATACTTTTCATAATAAGATTCTATAGAAGACTTCATGTTATCATCAATATAGACTTTTCCATTAAGTTCTCTATTATATAAATATTCTACTACTTCTTTCATAGTAACTATTGAGTAAGTAGTTATTCCAAAAGTCTCTTTTATTTCTTCTTGAGCAGATTTTTCAGATTTTCCCTTCTCCATTCTGTCAACTGAAATAATAAGACCTTTTATATCTACATCTCCTTGTGCTTTTAATATTGGAGCAGTTTCATATATAGATGTTCCCGCTGTCATAACATCCTCAACAATAACTACTCTTTTACTATCTTTTAGAGATCCTCCTAATAAAATTCCACCTTCACCGTGATCCTTTACTTCTTTTCTATTAGAACAATACTCAACATTTATATCATATAATTCATTTAAAGAAATAGCAGTTGTTACTGTTAATGGAATTCCTTTATAAGCAGGACCAAATAAAACATCAAAATCACTTCCAAAATGATTATTTATTGCTTTAGCATAAAACTCTCCTAATTTTTTTAATTGAGCACCTGTTGTATAATTTCCTGTGTTTATAAAGAATGGAGTTTTTCTGCCACTTTTAGTAGTAAAATCTCCAAATTTTAAAACATTGCTATTAACCATAAATTCGATAAATTCTTCCTTATATCTATCCATAACAATTCATCCTTCCGATACAAATATTAAACGTATAAATTAATTAAATATACGCCTTTATAATTTTATCATTTTTTTTCATAAATTGCTAATATTTTTGTATATAAATACTCTTTAAAGGAAATTAGGAGTTACTTAAAGCAACTCCTAATAAATTATGAATATCTATTTATTCTCTAGCTTCTTTATTTAGCTCATAGAGCCTTTGTCTTTCTGGTAAAGTTAAATCTAAAGTTCCTTCTCTTTTATTTATTAACTTTTCAAGCTCTTTAAATTTTTCTTCACCTAACTTTATTTTTATAACATCTGATTTAATGATTCTTAGCTCATTACACTCCGAAATTGTTAATTTTTCACCACTATTAACTTTTTCTCTTAAGGTTTTAATTTTTTCTCTTGTAGTTTCATTAAGATACCCTTCATTTTTAGGAGTCCAAAAGTCATCAAATTTATCCTCTTTACTTATATTTATACTATATTCACTAAATACCCTTAATGCATTACCTTTATATCTAATATCATCTGATTTTATAGTATTAATATTAGATGATATTAATGTAGTTGAAATTATAGAAAGTAAAGCTAAACATCTTAACATCTTTTGTCCCTCCTTTTAGATATTCACATTATTATTATGTGAAATTATCTAATAATTAAAGAAAGTAATTTTTACTATTATTTTTTATTTTCCTAATAAATATTCATTTACACTTTTTGCAGCTTCTAAACCTTCTCTTATTGCCCATACTACAAGAGATTGTCCTCGACGAGCATCACCACAAGTAAATATTTTTTCTCTACTAGTTTTAAAGGATTTATACTCTGCATCAATATTACCTCTATTATCTAGATTAATATTCAAACTATTGCTTATATATTCTTCAGTACCTAAGAATCCCATTGCAAGCATAACAATATCTACATCAATTATTTCTTCACTACCTTCAACTTCTTTAAAGGTTAGTCTTTTATTTTCATCTTGATACCAATGCACCTTTATAATTTTAGCTGCTTTTACACGTCCAGCTTCATCAGATATAAATTCTTTGACACTTGTACAATATTTTCTAGGATCTTCTCCGAAAATTTCAATTGCTTCTTCTTGGCCATAATCTACCTTTAAAGTTCTATTCCATTCAGGCCAAGGATTGCTATCTAATCTTTCCTTTGGCAAAGGATTTGTAATTTCTAACTGAATTACAGATTTACAACCTTGTCGTATAGATGTTGCCACACAGTCAGTACCAGTATCACCACCACCAATTATTAAAACATTTTTATCCTTAGCAGATATATAATTTTCATTTTTATCATTATTTAGTAAGTTTCTTGTATTTTCCTTTAAATAATCAACTGCAAAGTGTATTCCTTTAAGATTTCTTCCTGAAACATTTAAATCTCTAGGTTTAGTAGCTCCAGTAGCTAAAACAATAGCATCATACTCTTCTAAAATTTTATTTCTTAAACTTTCATCTTTGCATATATCTAATTTAGTGAAAAATCCTACACCTTCATCTTCTAATAGTTTTATTCTTCTATTAACTACTTCTTTATCAAGCTTCATATTAGGTATACCATACATTAATAATCCACCAAGTCTATCTTCCCTTTCAAAGACATCAACCTTGTATCCAAATCTATTTAAGTAGTAACTACAAGATAAACCTGCAGGTCCAGAGCCTATTACAGCAACTTTTTTATCATTTCTATATCTAGGTATTTCTGATTTCATAATACCTATATTAAAAGCTGTATCAATTATATATCTTTCATTTTCCTTAATACTAACTGCAGGTCCATTTATAGATACAGTACATGCAGATTCACATGGAGCTGGACAAACTCTTCCAGTAAACTCAGGAAATGGATTTGTCTTTAGCAATCTATCTAATGCTATGCTGATATTATCTTTATATACTAAATCATTAAATTCAGGTATTAAATTATTTAAAGGACATCCTGATGCCATTCCTTTTATTAATAAGCCTGATTGACAAAATGGAATTCCACAATCCATACATCTAGCACCTTGCTTTGCCTGTTCATCCTTAGAAAGTAAGTTATGAAATTCATTGTAATGAGTAATTCTTTCTTTAACAGAATCATTTTGTCCTATTTTTCTTTCAAACTCTAAAAATCCAGTTGGTTTTCCCATTACATAGCACTCCTTTCATAAAAAGCAGCTAGAAGTGCTTCTTCATGATTTAAGCCTTCAGCTTTTTTCTTATCTATTAATGTTATTATTGTTTTATAATCATTAGGGACAATTTTTTTGAATTTTTTTCTTTCTTCATTCCAATTTTCTAATATTTCAGTTCCACGTTTAGAATCTGTTAATGCAACATGTTCTTTTATTAGAGATTTAATAGTTTCTTCATCACTAGTTTCTACTGATTCTATTTCTACTAACTCTTTATTTAATTTGCTATTGAAAGTATTATCTTGATCAAATACGTATGCTATACCACCGCTCATACCAGCTGCAAAGTTAAGACCACAACTACCTAATAACACTACGGTTCCACCTGTCATATATTCTAAGCCATGATCACCAACTCCTTCAACTACAGCTATAGCTCCAGAGTTTCTTACTGCAAATCTTTCTCCTGCAACTCCATTTATAAATACCTTTCCTGACGTTGCTCCATATAATGCAACATTACCTATAACAATATTTTCTTCTGGATTAATATTACAATCTTCTGGATTTTTAACTATTATTTTTCCTCCAGATAGGCCTTTTCCTAAATAGTCGTTACAATCACCATTTACTTTAATTGTTATTCCCTTTGGCATAAAGGCTCCTATACTTTGACCACCTGATCCTGTACAGTTTAATACTATAGAATCATCTTTTAATGTATTATATCCATATTGTCTAGTAATATTACAGCCAAGTAATGTACCTAAAGTTCTATCAGTATTATTTATATCTATATTGATATTTATTGAGTTAGTACCATCAAAACTTTTCTCAACTATAGGAATTAATAAGCTTCTATCTAAAGTTCTTGCTTTCTCTTCTTTATAATTTTTATTAAATTTATTTTGTGCAGTAAAGAATCTTTCATCTTTAATTAATAATGAAGATAAATTAACTTTACTTCTTTTAAATCCCTTTTTACTTTCTTTTTCCTTAAGTCTATCAAATCTACCAACCATTTCATCAATAGTTCTAAAACCAAGTTTTGACATATATTCTCTTAACTCTTCAGCTATAAAATACATAAAGTTAATTACATATTCTGGTTTACCCTTAAATCTTTTTCTAAGTTCTTTATTTTGTGTAGCTATTCCTACAGGGCATGTATCTAAATTACATACTCTCATCATTACACAGCCTAAAGATACTAATGGAGCTGTTGCAAATCCAAATTCTTCTGCGCCTAATAAAGCAGCTATAGCTACATCTCTACCAGTCATCAGCTTACCATCAACTTCTAATCTAACTCTATCTCTTAATTTATTTAAAATTAAAGTTTGATGAGCTTCCGCAATTCCAAGTTCCCATGGTAAACCAGCATTTTGAATTGATGTTTTAGGTGATGCTCCTGTTCCACCATCATGGCCTGAAATTAAAATAACATTTGCACCAGCTTTTGCAACTCCTGTTGCTACTGTACCAACACCTGCCTCAGCAACTAACTTTACTGATATATCGGCTTCATCATTAGATTGTTTTAAATCATATATTAATTGAGCTAAATCTTCTATTGAATATATATCATGATGTGGTGGTGGTGATATTAATCCAACTGCAGTAGTAGCCCCTCTAGTATTTGCTATCCAAGGATATACTTTTTTAGCTGGAAGCTGTCCACCTTCACCTGGTTTAGCTCCTTGAGCCATTTTTATTTGTATTTCACTAGCATTAACTAAATATTCAGAGGTTACACCAAATCTTCCAGAAGCTATTTGTTTTATAGCAGATCTTCTAGAGTCTCCATTTTCATCTGGTATAAATCTATCTCTATCCTCTCCACCTTCACCAGTATTAGATTTTCCACCTATTTTATTCATAGCAATAGCTAATGCTTCGTGGGCTTCCTTAGAAATAGATCCGTAAGACATAGCACCTGTCTTAAATCTTTTTACTATTGATTCAACACTCTCTACTTCATCTATAGGAATTGGATCACTTAAAAATTTGAAATCTAATAAACTTCTTAATGTTATAAAAGAATCCTCACTATCTATCAGCTCAGAATATTCTTTAAATATTTTATAATCTCCACTTCTTGTTGCTTGCTGCAATTTATAAATAGTTAATGGGTTGTATAAATGTTCTTCCTTATCTGCTCTAAATTTATCTCTTCCACTAGAATTAAAGGTAAATTTAAAATTAGAATTACTCTTTTTATATGCATTTCTATGATTTCTAAGAATTTCATCTTGAATTTCTTTTAAAGATATTCCTTCTATTCTACTTATAGTGTTAGTAAAGTATTTATTAATAACATGTTCATTTATTCCAACTGCCTCAAAGATTTGAGCACCTTTATAAGATTGAATAGTAGATATACCCATTTTGGACATTATTTTAATCAAACCTTTTAATATAGCTTTATTATATTTCTTAACAGCTATGTTATAATCTTCATTTAAGAATTTATCCTCTTGTAATTTAAGAATTGACTCATAAACTAAATAAGGATTTACAGCAGAAGCACCAAATCCAATAAGAGTTGCAAAATGATGTACTTCTCTAGGTTCTCCACTTTCTACAATTAAATCAACCTTACTTCTTAGGCCATTTTTTATTAAGTAATGATGTACAGCAGATAATGCTAATAAGGATGGTATTGGTAGTATTTTATCATTAACATTTTTATCACTTAAAATAATAATGTTATATCCTTCTAAAATTGATTTTTCTGCCTCTTGACATAATAAATCCAGAGCCAATTCTAAGTCATATTCATCGTCTTTTTTTCCATATGAAGCATTAATAGTTTTCACTTTAAAATTAGGATTATCAATATTTCTTATTTTACTTAAGTCTTCATTTGTCAAAATAGGTGTTGCTAGTTTGATTTTTTGAGTATTTTCTTCTATTTCACCTAAGAGATTTTCTGATGAACCAAGATAAATAGTTGTTGATGTTATAATTTCTTCTCTTATTGCATCTATTGGAGGATTAGTTACTTGAGCAAATAATTGTTTGAAATAATTGAAAAGAGGTTGAGGTTCTTTTGATAGTACAGCTAAAGGAGTATCTACACCCATAGAACTTAATGGTTCCTCACCTTTTTCACACATTGGTAAAATAGTATTTTTTAAATCTTCATATGTGTAGTTATAAATCTGTAGTAATTTATCTCGATTTATATTAAAGTTATCCTTATTTTGAGAAGCTGATTTTATATTTTCTAGTGGAATTATATTTTCATCACCCCAATTTGAGTAAGGTTTCTTTGAATAGTACTGCTTTTTAACTTCTTCATTACTTAATATTTTTTTATTTAATGTATCAACTAACAATATTTTTCCAGGTGTTAATCTACCTTTTGATACTATATCATCATTTCTTATATCTAAAGCTCCTACCTCTGAAGACAATATTAAATTATTATCTTTTGTTATATAGTATCTAGCAGGTCTTAAACCATTTCTATCTAAAGTTGCACCCATAACATTTCCATCAGAAAATACAATAGCTGATGGACCATCCCATGGTTCCATCAAGGTAGCATTATATTCAAAAAATGCTTTTTCTTCTTTAGAAATAAAATTATTTTTCTCCCATGGTTCTGGAATTAGCATCATAATAGCTTCTTCTATACTTTTGCCATTCATAATTAGAAATTCTAAAGTATTATCTAAAATAGCAGAGTCTGATCCTTCACTATTTATTATAGGTAAAGCTTTCTTTAAATCATTTTCTATTTCCTTATTATATAAATTTCCTTCTCTTGATAATAAACTATTTATATTACCTCTTAACGTATTAATTTCACCATTATGAATTATATATCTATTAGGATGTGCTCTTTTCCAACTTGGGACAGTATTGGTACTATATCTTGAATGCACCATTGTAATTGCTGACTGAACTTTGGCATTTGATAAATCTATATAAAAATTCTTAAGCTGACTTGCAAGTAATAAACCTTTATATACAATAGTTTTAGAAGATAAAGATGATATATATGCTTTTTCAGTAACTAATTCTTTTTCAAATCTTCTTCTTATAATATATAATTTTCTTTCGAAATCTCTAAAGTCATTAATATATGAAGGCTTTTCAATAATTACCTGTTTAAAACAAGGCATAGATGTTACTGCATATTCACCTAAAACTGATTTATTTACAGGTACAGACCTCCAAGCTAAAATATTCAAATCCTCTTCGCAGCATAACTTTTCAAATATGCTAACACAAGTTTTACGCTCCATTAAATCTATTGGTAAAAAAAACATACCAACTGCATAATTCCCCTCTTCTGGAAGGATTACTCCAAGTTTTTGGGCTTCTTCTTTAAAAAATCTATGAGGAATTTGAAATAGTATACCGGATCCATCTCCAGTTTTACCATCTGCTCCAGTACCACCTCTATGTTCTAAATTAATTAATATATTTAGAGCATCCTCAATAGACTTGTGGGTTTTTGTTCCATTAATATTAACTACAGCTCCAATTCCACATGCATCGTGTTCAAAAGAACTTCTATATAAACCTATATCTTTATGCATAAATATCAACCTTTCGAATAATTTATTAATAATCCTTGTTATGGCAGAATTTAAAATTCATAATAAAAAATATAAAACTATTTTTCTATAGTTGCTAAAATAGAATTACTGAAGTATTTTTAGTACTTCAATAATTCTATTTTACACCTTAACTGTTTGCCACATTGCTACAGTATAAAATTAATTATGATATAAATTTCTTTGCATATTCTACCATTCTTAATCCAGAATCCATACTATTTTTTTGAATATATCTGTAAGCTTCATCTTCACTTAATCCTTTTTTATACATAAGTAACCCTTTAGCTTTTTCTATAATTATTCTTTCATTAATTTTTAATTCTAGATTGTTTACTTTTTTCTTTAATCTATTTATTTTTCTTTCACTTTGATAAATAATATCTAAAGTATTCAATAATACCATAGTATTTATTGGACTTGATATACAAATAATATCTGTTTCTTCTTGTATAATTGATTTATAGGGTTCATTAACAATAGCAAGAAAGCTACAATCATCTCCTGTACTTTCAAAGATATCAAGTAAATTCATATCTTTAAACTTATACCCACAAATGACTATAGATGGAGATAATTGTTTTATGGATCTTATAAGTTCATTGCCATATTTACACACTGCTATAACATTAAATCCATTTCCTACTAGGATACTTTTTATCTTTTGAGAAGTTTCTTCGTTATTAAGTGCAACTATTACATCTATTGTCATTTATATTGCTCCCTTACTGATTTAAATAGTTATCAATTTCCCATGCATGAACCTTACTTCTATATTCATCCCATTCTGCTTTTTTTGCTTTTATATAATTATTAAATGTGTGTTCACCTAAAGTGTTCTTAACTAGTTCACTTTCTTCCATATACTTAATAGCTTCTTCTAAGCTACCTGGAAGACTATCTATTCCGTCTATATCTCTTTCTTCTAATGTCATTTTAAAGATATTTTTTTCTACACTGTCAGGTGGAACCAAGTTGTTTTTAATACCATCAAGTCCAGCTGCTAAAAGGCAAGATAATACCAAATATGGATTTGCACTTGGATCTGGACATCTAAGTTCAATTCTTGTACCATTTCCTCTTGATGCTGGAACTCTTATTAAGGGACTTCTATTTTTAGCTGACCATGCTATATATACTGGAGCTTCATATCCAGGAACTAATCTCTTATAAGAATTAACTAGAGGATTTGTTATAGCAGATATTCCTTTTATATGCTTTATTAATCCAGCAATAAAACTATAAGCAGTAGCACTTAAGCCTAATTTATCATTTTCATCAACAAATGCATTTTTACCGTCTTTATTTAATGACATATTAACGTGCATTCCAGAACCATTTATTCCAAAGAAAGGTTTTGGCATAAAGGTTGCATAAACACCGTGTCTTTGGGCTATCGATTTTACAACTAATTTAAATGTCATTACATTATCAGCCGTAGTTAAAGCATCTTCATATTTAAAATCTATTTCATTTTGACCTTCAGCAACTTCGTGATGTGAAGCTTCGATTTCAAATCCCATATCCTCTAATACTAAAGTTATATCTCTTCTAACATTTTCTCCTGAATCTAATGGACTTAAATCGAAATATCCTGCTTGATCTTGAGTTTTTAATACAGGTTTACCATACTCATCAGTACTTAATAAGAAAAATTCACATTCAGGTCCTACATTCATTGAGTATCCTAAATCTTCAGCTTCTTTTAAAACTTTCTTAAGAATATTTCTAGGATCTCCTTCAAATGGAATTCCTTCTGGTCTATAAATATCACATATTAATCTAGCAACCTTACCTTGTTGTGGTCTCCATGGAAAAATAACAAAACTATCTAAGTTAGGTCTTAGGTACATATCAGATTCTTCTATTCTTACGAAACCTGATATAGATGAACCATCAAACATAATTTGATTATCTAAAGCTTTTTCTAATTGCTTGTCCGTAATTGCTACATTTTTTAAGGATCCAAATATATCAGTAAATTGTAATCTAATAAATTTTACCCCATTTTCTTTTACTAATTGAATTATATCATTCCTTGAATATTTTGGCATAGTGCCTTCCCCCTTTTTACTTATAAAAAAAAGCGCACAATAGAAAAATCTCTATTGAACGCCTTTGCTCAAAAATTACTTTATTAAATTATATTATTTATTTTTTAGAATTGCAACTATTTTTTTGATAAATTTAAGTATAATTTTTTAATTATCATAATAATTACTTAATATTTACTTTATATAATTAAAAAACTAATAATCTAAGCCTTTAATTTATTAACAAACCTTTTAATTCTTTTAACTGCTTCTATTAAATCTTCTGTAGAAGAGGCATAACAAGCTCTAATGTAACCTTCACCACATTCTCCAAAAGCATTTCCAGGAACAGCTAGGACATTTTCCTCTAATAGTAATCTTTCACAAAATTCATCAGAGGTTAAACCTGTTGATTTGATACACGGAAATACATATAAAGCTCCTAAAGGTTCAAAACATTCTAGTCCCATCTCTCTAAATCCATTAACTAATATTCTTCTTCTTCTATTATATTCTCTAGACATTTCTCTCACACTATCATCACCGTGCTTAAGTGCTTCAATTGCTGCAAACTGAGCAGTTGTAGGAGAACACATTAATGCATATTGATGTATTTTTTTTAATGCATCAATTAAAACAGGATGTCCACATACATAGCCTAATCTCCAGCCTGTCATTGCATAAGCCTTAGAAAAACCATTAATAACCAATGTTTTATCTTTAACTTCTTCAAAACTAGCAATTGAATAATGATCTTTATCATAAGATAATTCTGCATATATTTCATCAGAAAGAATAATAATATCTTTATCCTTTAAAACTTCTACAATTTCTTTAAGTTCTTCTTTAGTCATTATTGCTCCTGTAGGATTATTAGGGAAAGGAATTATTACTACCTTTGTTTTAGGAGTTATAGCTTTTTCAAGAAGATCTGCTGTAAGTTTAAAATCATCTTCTTGTCTTAAATTAATAATTACAGGAGTTGCTCCACAAAAAGTTGCACAACCTTTATATGCCACAAAGCTAGGCTCAGGTATAATAATCTCATCTCCTGGTCCAACAAGTGCTCTTAAAGCAAGATCTATTCCCTCACTACCACCAACAGTTACAAGTATTTCATCTTCAGGATTATAAGTTAAATTAAATCTTCTCTTTAAGTAATTAGAGATTTCTTTTCTTAATTCTATAAAACCTGCATTTGACGAATAATGAGTTTCCCCTTTTTCTAAAGAATAAATACCAGCTTCAATAACATTCCAAGGTGTTACAAAGTCAGGTTCGCCAACTCCAAGAGAAATAACATCTTCCATTTCGTTAATTAAGTCAAAATATTTTCTTATCCCTGAAGGTGGCATGTTTTTAACATTATCTAATATCATATCTTCTAATATCATATAAATATAGCCTCCCTACTTTCATTTTTCTTTTCTTTAAATATTCTTCCATGATCTTTATACTTTTTAAGTACAAAATGAGTTGCTGTACCGGTTACATATTCTTGTATTGCAAGTTTTTCAGATACGAATAAAGCAACGTCTTTCATAGTTTTTCCTTCAACTATAACTGTTAAATCAAAACCTCCAGAAGACATTAAATAACAAGCTTTAACTTCATTAAATTTATATATTCTCTCTGCAACTTTGTTAAAACCCACTCCTCTTTGAGGAGTAATTTTTACTTCTATTAATGCAGTTACAGTTTCTTTACCTGTATTCTCCCAATTTATGAGAGTTGTATAACCTGCAATAATATTTTTTTCTTCATAATCTCTTATTGCTTCTCTAACCTCTTCAACTGTTTTCCCAGTCATAGTAGCTATTTCTTCATCTTTATATCTACTATTCTTCTCTAATACTTCTAATATCTCATCCATAAGACACCCCTCCATAATATAAAAAAATAAGCCCTCCATCCCCAAAAAAAGGGACGAAGGACAATGCTTCCGCGGTACCACCCTAATAAGTAATACTTTACTCACTCATTATGAATATATATTTTTATATTCACATCTCTATAACGGGAGAAATCCGTCAGTATCTAATTAAGAAATATATTCTTATTTTTCAATACGAGATTCAAAGGCTGCTTTATTTAACATATCATACTAAACTCTCACCTTACTTTAGCTCTCTTTAATGTTTAGTTAAATTACTCTTCCTTCTCACTATCTTTAAAATATTACTTTTTTATATTATAATAATAATTTTTTAAATATTCAATAGATTTTATAATAAAATTTAAATTATTTTATAGATGTTTTAGCATATTATTAGACAACTTCACCTATTAATGAGAAAGGTTGAGCTCTTAATATTTTTACATTTACTAAATCGCCGATAGTAACATTTTCACCAGTGAAGTTAACTAATTTTCCATTTCTAGTTCTTCCAGTAAATTTACTTTTATCATTTTTACTTGGACCTTCAACTAACACTTCAACAATTTTATTTTCATAAGCTTTGTTCTTTTTAATAACACTATCATTAATAGATTTTACTAATCTATCAAATCTATGGTGTTTATCTTCATCTGGAACTTGATTTAACATCATATCAGCTGGAGTATTATTTCTTCTAGAATATATAAATGTAAATGCTGAATCATATTCAACTTTATTTACTAAGTCTAATGTATCTAAGAAATCTTCTTCAGTTTCACCTGGGAATCCAACTATAATATCTGTTGTTAAAGTAACATCAGGTATTTCTTTCTTTATTAAATCAATCAATTCTAAATATGATTCTTTAGTATAATTTCTATTCATTTTCTTAAGAATTCTATTTGAACCACTTTGAACTGGTAAGTGAACTTGTTCACATATTTTATCACATTCTTTTATAGCTAATATAACATCCTTCGTTAAATCTTTTGGATGAGATGACATAAATCTAACTCTTTCAAGGCCTTCAACTTCATTTACTTTTCTTAAAAGCTTAGCAAAATCTATATCTTCTTCTAAGCCCTTACCATAAGAGTTAACATTTTGTCCTAAAAGAGTGATTTCTTTATATCCTTTTGAAACTAAATCTTTAATTTCCTTTATTATATCTTCTGATTTTCTACTTCTTTCTCTACCTCTTACATATGGAACTACGCAATAAGTACAGAAATTATTACATCCATACATTATAGTAACAAATGCTTTAACTGAACTTTCCCTATCTACAGGTATTCCTTCTACAATTTCTGTTTCTTTATTGTATATTTCTTTTACCTGAACACCTTCAGTTTTTACTCTATTTAAATATTCTGGGAACTTAAATGCATTATGTGTACCGAATATTATATTAACATGTGGAAATTTCTTTAATATTTTATCTGCCATACCTTCTTGTTGCATCATGCAACCACAAATAGCAATTATTAAATCAGGATTTTCCTTTTTTAAATGTTTTAATTCACCTAAATTACCAAATACTTTATTTTCTGCATTTTCTCTAACACAACAAGTATTGTATATAATAATTCCAGCTTCTTTTAAATTATCTGTCTTGCTATAACCTATGCTTTTAAGCATTCCTGATAATTTCTCAGAATCCTCTTCATTCATTTGACATCCCCATGTTTCAATATAATACTTTAATTCTTTTAATTCTTCCTTCATAAGTATTCTCCTTCATAGAATTGTATTTTCTCCAGTAACATTATAATAAAAATACTCACATTTTTAAATAGCTATACTTAAATTTGATAATAGTTTGCATTTTAAATTTTTCTTTCCCAAACTAGAATTTTATTAACTTCTTTAAAGCCTATCCATTTATATAGATTAAGTGCTTTTAAATTTGTTGAATCTACTCTTATAAATAAATCTTCTATACCATAATTTTTAGCAGTCTCAATTATTTTGTTTAAAAAAATCTTACTTAACCCTTTTCCCCTATATTTAGTTACAATACCAAAGTTAACAATGGTATACATATTTCTATTAAAAATAATTTGTCCATAACCTACATATTCATTATTAAATATACAAAAAAAGCAAAGCTTTTGTATAAAGTAATCTTGAGTAATATCTGCATAAATATCATCGATAGTTAAAGGTTTTCTATCTAATTGAGCAAAGATATCATTTTGTATTTTACAACGTAGAGTTTCATCTTTTCCTATATAAAAATTTCTAATGGAAACCTCATTATAAATTTCAGCATTAGTTCTATGTTTAAGGGTATTTTCAATTTCATTATAATTATACATAGATACTTTTAGATTTAATAATAAAGTACAATTTTCTTTAACAAATCCTAATTTATCTAATAATATATTTGTTCCTAATTCATCAATTTCTTCATAGCATAAAATATTTTTATCAAAATATGCTAAAGTAGAATTATTAATAATATCTTTATAATCAATGTCTACATATAAAGCCCATACTTTAATATATCTTCCATAACCACCTTCATACCATATATAACCTATATAATTATCATTTACTTTTATAAGACGTATAAATTTTCTATAAATATATTTAATTAAAAAATTTTGTTCTTCGTAGCATCTAAAAAAATCTTTATTATAGGTAGGTACTTTAAAGTTTTTGCTATATATTTCCTTAAATATATCCATATTATTCAATGACAATTTTTCTAACATTATCATATAACCCCTTTTAATCACTATATAACTAGTATATTTCTAATAATATACTTGGTCAATATAATAATAAATAAAAAAATAGGCCAACATATAAATATATATGTGACCTATTTTTTTATTATTTAGCGTCTCTTATACTAAGTGCAATTTTCTTATTTTCTGCATCAACTGAAAGAATTATAGCTTTTACTTCATCGCCAAGTTTTAATACATCAGCTGGATTATTTATTCTTTCATTGCTTATTTTAGAAATATGAACTAATCCATCTACTCCTGGTTCTAATTCAACGAAAGCCCCAAAGTCGCTAATTCTTACAACTTTTCCTAATACTGCAGATCCTTCTGGATATTTCTCTTCAATATTACTCCATGGTTCAGGAGTTAAAGCTTTAATACTTAATGAAATTCTATTTTTTTCTCTATCAGCTTCAATGATTTTAACATCTACTATTTGACCCTTTTTAAGTACACTATCAGCTGATTTAACATGGCTCCATGATATTTCAGATAAATGTATTAATCCATCTACACCATTTATATCAGCAAATGCTCCAAAGTTTGTAAATCTTTTAACTTCAGCCTTAACTATTTCTCCTACTTTTATATTTTCCCATGCTGCATCTTCAATTGCTTTTCTAGCTTCTTCAAGAATAACTCTTCTTGAAGCAACAACTTTAACAGGATTTTCTATTGAGAAGTCTATTAATCTAACTTCTAATTCTGTTCCAACTAAGTTGCTTCTATCATTAGAAAATCTAACATCTACTTGTGATGAAGGAACAAAAATTCTTACCCCATCATAGTAACCTATTAAGCCTTTTTCTATAGCATCCTTAATCTTAATTTTAAATGTTTCTTTGTTGTTAAACTTAGCTTCTAAATCTTTTAAAGTTGCTTTTTTCTCATATTCAAGTCTTGATAAAACTACATTTCCATCTTCATTTTTTAATTTTATAACTTTAGCAGTAATTTCATCTCCTACATTTATTTTTTCAAGGTATGTTTCAAGATTTTCTTCAGAAGTTAATTCTTTAAAAGGTATTACACCGTCAGATTTATATCCAACTAAAGAAATAGTAACTTCATCTCTTCCTATTGATAATATTTCTCCTTTAATCTCATCACCAATTCTAAACCTTCTATCCATTTCTTCCATTAGCTTTAATTGATCTTCCATTTAGTTTATTCCCTCCATAATATTGATTACTTCTTTTATTATCCAGTCGGGAGTAGATGCACCAGCAGTAATCCCAACGGTTTTTCCTTTATTACTTTCAATGAACTCTTTTGTTAGTTCTTTTGAATTTTCAATATGAATTGTATTAGGACAATTATTCTTTGATATTTGATATAGCTTAGTTGTATTAGAGCTATTTCTACCACCAACAACAATCATAGTATCTACAGTTCTAGATAATTCATTGGCACTTTTTTGCCTTTCTTCTGTTGCAGAACAAATTGTATTAAATGCTAATAGTTCTTTTGAACTAGCAGATAAATTACTTACTGTTTTTTTCCATGTTTCTTCTTTTTCTGTAGTTTGAGATACAACACATATTTTTCTTGGTAAATCTTCTTCAAAAGCACCATCCTTAGTAATGATAGCACTATTATTACACCATCCATTAATTCCAATAACTTCTGGATGTTTATTATCTCCTAGGATCACAATATTATATCCTAAGTCTGAGTACTTATTAACTTTTTTGTGTATATTAGTAACATATGGACATGTTGCGTTTACAACAATTAATCCTTTTGCCTCTAAGTTTTCAGAAACTTCCTTAGAAACTCCATGAGACCTTATTACTATTACATCACCTTCATTTAATTTGTCAATTTCATTATAATCAATAGCATAAATATCATTTTCTTCTAAATACATAACAACATCATTATTATGTATTAGAGGTCCTAATGTATAAATTTTCTTATTATATTGTTTTTTTACTTTTAAAGTTTCTTCAACAGCTCTTTGTACACCAAAACAAAATCCTGCATTTTCAGCTAAAATAACTTTACTCATATTAATTCTCCTAAGATTGTATTTTTATTTTTTTATACTTAGGGATATCTTTTCTACAACTTCATCAATTGAAAGGTTAGTTGTATCTATTTCAATAGCGTCTTCTGCCTTTTTTAACGGGTCAACTTCTCTATGGCTATCAATATAATCCCTTTTTATTATATCTTCTAATATAGTAGAATAATCTACTGATAACCCTCTATCTTTTAGTTCCTTATATCTTCTTTCAGCTCTTGCTTCTGGAGTTGCAGTTAGAAAAAACTTAAACTTAGAATCCTTTAATACTACTGTACCAATATCTCTTCCATCCATAATTACATCAAACTTTTTTGACATATCCCTTTGAAGCTTTACTAATTTACTTCTTACTTCTTTTATAGAAGCATATTTAGAAACTATAGAGCTAATCTCAGGCATTGTAATTTTTTCTTGGATATTTTCCCCATTTAAAATTAAATCATCATTTTCAAATTTCATATCAAAAGAATCAATCATAGTGCATAATGCATCTATATCTGTATTCTCTATATTCTTTTCTTTAGCTACTAAAGCTACAGCCCTGTACATTGCACCTGTATTTATATACATTAAATCAAAATTTTTGGCAACTAGTTTTGCAATTGTACTTTTACCAGCTCCAGCTGGTCCATCTATAGCAACTGATATTCTCAAAATAGTATTCCACCTTTCGTCTTTGAAAAACATTTTCATATAAATTATATTATTATTATATATTTTTAACAAGTATTTTATAAATTACTTCCAGCTAAATAACCAGTAGATAACGCTATTTGAACATTATATCCTCCTGTAAAGGCATCAACATCAATAACTTCTCCTGCAAAAGATAAATTGTCTATTAATTTCGATTTCATAGTAGAAGGGTCTATTTCCAAAGTATCTACTCCACCAGAAGTTACTATTGCTTCTTCTATTGGCCTTAACCCTTTAATACTTACCTTCAATCCTTTCATTAAGTTAACTAAATTTTTTCTCTCTTCTTTAGTTATTTCATTAACTTTTTTATTTTCTTCAATATTAGATAAAGAAATAATTATTGGAATTAATTTTTGTGGTAATAATTCATCTAAAGAGTTTTTAAAATCTTTATTTATGTATTTTTTAAAATCTTTTTGAACCCTTTTATCCAATTCATCATGAGTTAGGGCAGGTTTTAAATCTATAAATAAACTATAATTTTTATCATTTTCAATATATCTTGAAGCTTTTAAAATAATAGGCCCTGATAAACCATAGCTTGTAAATAACATCTCCCCTTGATTTTTATATATAGGTTTCTTTAAAGAATCATTAAATAAAGATATTTCAATATTTTTAAGAGTTAAACCAGTTAAAAATTTTATCCAAGTATTCTTTAACTCAATTGGAACTAAAGATGGCTTTACCTTTATTATATTATGTCCAAGAGATTTTGAAAACCTTAAACCATCACCACGAGAACCTGTTGATGGATATGAAACTCCACCAGTAGCAATAATAAAATGATCTGCGTTTATATAATACTGATTATTAACCTCCACAGCCTCTATTTTATTATTACTAAATTTTATATTAGTAACAAGACTATTTAATTTTAGTTCTATATTATTTTTATTTATTTCTTTCATTAATCCTTTAATTATATCAGATGATTTGTCAGAAGCGGGAAAAACCCTACCCCCTCTCTCATTTTTTAGCTTTATACCTTGAGATTCAAAAAAGCTTATTGTATCTTCATTAGTGTAAGAATATAATGCACTATATAAAAAATGAGGATTTCCTGGAATAAAGTCAAAGAATTCTGATATATCCTTACTATTTGTAACATTACATCTACCTTTTCCTGTAATGAATAGTTTTTTACCGACCTTTTCATTTCCATCTAGTAATATAACCTTATTATTTTTTGCAGCTGTTATAGCTGCCATCATACCTGCTGGACCAGCTCCAATTACTATAACCTTTTTCATTACAATCCTCCAAGTATTATTTTTTCTTAATAAATATATCATTTAAAATTATTAAATTCAACTTTATAAATGAAAAACGACCAATTATTGGTCGTCATTATAAAATATAATACTTAATCATCAGCAACATTTTTATTATTATAAGAATATACATTATATTCTCTCCAGATAGATTCTAGACTATTAAAAGTATTAGTTATACTTTGCTTTTCCCTCATTCCAACAGCTATTATTAATGCGTTAATAACAGATAATGGAGCAACTAAGGAATCTACAAATGAAGCCATATTACTTTGTGCTATTAATGAATAGTCAGCTTTTGCAGCTAAAGGTGATAAAAGACTATCTGTTATTGCAACAACATTAGCGCCTCTATCTTGTGCGAAAGCTAAGGCATCAATTGTTCTGGAAGCATATCTTGGGAAACCAATTCCTATAACTAGATCCCCCTCTTCTACATTTATCATTTGTTCAAATATATCCGAAATACCATTTCCAACAGTTTTTACATTTTGTAAAATTATATTAAGATAAAAGCCTAAGAATTCAGCCAAAGCTGTAGAACTTCTAAGCCCAATTATGTATATTCTTTTTGCTTCAAAAATATTCTTTACAACTTCTTCAAAGGTAATATAATTAATTTTTTCTAAAGTAGCTCTTATATTTTCCATATCTGCTTTAAGAACTCCTTTAAGGGCATACCCTTCACTTACATAATCATTAGATAATTCTAATCTTTGAACTGTTGTAAGTTTATTTTTAATCAATTCTTGTAGAGCTTTTTGAAGTTTTGGATATCCTGAGAAGCCAAGTTCATTTGCAAATCTAACTACTGTTGATTCTGAAACTCCTACTGATACACCAAGTTTTGCAGCAGTCATAAAAGCTGCTTTATCATAACTTTTTAAAATATATTCAGCAATTAATTTTTGTCCTTTACTCAATTTTGGGAACCTTGATTGTATTAATCGCATTAAATCTTTTGAGTTATCACTAAGATTAGTATCCATCCATATCCCTTCTTTTCAATTAAACTAAAAATGATAATTCTATATTATCATTTTTTGAATAAATCATCAATATTAATTTCATTTTGCTATAAATTTACTATAAAAACTTGCATCATATTTTTAAGTTGTCAATTCTATTTTTTCTCAATTACAACCAATAGAGGTGAGGTATTCTGTCTATTTAAATAAGATTGAGTAATTACTCCAAACTCATTTTTAGGTAAAGTTTTTAAGTATTCTAAAATGCAAGTTTCCTCTATTTTCCCTTCATCATGCCCTCTATAAATACATATGGTCATTATTCCACCACTTCTTAATAAATCTAACCCTTCTTTAATACTTGCAAGGGAAGTTTCATGTAATGTTGTTATATCTTTATTTCCACCTGGCAAAAATCCTAAGTTATACATAATACAATCAACTTTTTCATCAATATATTTATTTAGTAAATGGTGAGAATCATTTATTATTCTAACATTTTCTTTATTCTTATTTTTATAATTTTCACAGGCTTCTTTTTGAATATCAAAGGAATATACCTTATTAAATAAAGAAGATAAAAAATCCGTATCATAACCATTCCCTAAAGTTCCATCTATTGCCACGCTTTTATTTTCAACAAAATCTCTAATTATATAATGGGATAAGTCACTAATATTACCTACATACTTAAACATAATTCACCTCTATAATGAATTTAAATATTTTAATTCATTTTCTGTTAAGTTTCTCCACTGGCCTTTTTTTAGATAACCTAATTTTATTTCCCCAATAGATACTCTATTTAAAGAAATAACATCGTGACCAAGGACTTCACACATTCTTCTTATTTGTCTATTTTTACCTTCGTGAATTGTAATTTCCACCAATGTATTAATAGAATTATTTTTTCCTTTTTCCTTATCAAGTATTTCTATTTTAGACTTTGCAGTAATATATCCCCCAATATCTATACCACTTTCAAATTTTATAAGCTCCTCTTTAGTAAATTCACCTTTACATAATACAATATACTTCTTTCCTACTTTAACCCTTGGATGAATTATTTTATTATATATTTCCCCATCATTGGTTAATAATATTAATCCTGAACTATCATAATCCAACCTTCCAATTGGATAAATTCTTTCATCAACTTTAACTAAATCTAAAATAGTTTTTCTTCCTTTTTCATCCTTTACAGAAGTTATATACCCTTCAGGTTTATTAAGCATAATATAAACCTTCTTTTCTTCAGGTTTTATTATTTTACCTTCATAAGAAACAATATCTACTTCTGCATCTATTTTAACTCCAAGTTCATTTATTATCTTATCATTTACTTTAACTTTTCCACTAAGTATTATTTCTTCACATTTACGTCTAGATGCTATACCACACCTTGCCATATACTTTTGTAATCTTTCTTCCATACTAATCACTCCGAATTTTTAATAAACACTTAATATAGTACTCTAGTATAAAGTTTTGTGCAATAAATTTGTTTATAAGTATACTCTTTCTATATATTTTTCATATAACAAAAAGAGCTACCTAAGTAGCCCTTAATTAACATATAGTTATTCTAAATTTTCTAATAAATTATCTAAACTTCTTTTTAAATCAATAGCTTCTTCTAATGGAAGCTTGATATTACATAATACTTTTTTTGGGATATCAATAGCTTTTTCTTTAAGAGAAGCGCCTTTTTCAGTTAGCTCAGCTATAACAACTCTATCGTCACTTTTATCCCTATATCTTTTAATAAGTTCCATAGATTCTAATTTTTTTAACAATGGAGTTAAAGTTCCAGAGTCTAGATGTAACCTATTACCAATATGTTTTACACTTGCTTTTTCCTCTTCCCATAATACAATCATTACAATATATTGTGTATAAGTTAGATTTAATTCATCAAGCATAGGTTTATATAACTTAATTATTTCTCTTGATAAAGCGTATAAAGAGAAACATAATTGATTATCTAATTTTAGACTACTATATTTATTCATAATTTATTCACCCACAATATAAATATCAAATTTAATTTTATTAAATTAAATAGATTTTACATTTTTATATTATTTATGTCAATATATATTGTATAAATATAATTTTTTTATAATATTTTTTCTATATCTTCTTTTATTTTTAATGGAGATGTTGTAGGTGAATATCTTTTTATTACATTTCCATTTCTATCAATTAAGAATTTTGTAAAATTCCATTTAATATCTTTAGTAAGTATTCCTTTTTCTTGATCCTTTAAATATTTATATATTGGATGTGCATTACTTCCATTAACATCTATTTTTTCAAACATATTAAATGTAACTCCATAATTAATTTGGCAGAAATTCTTAACTTCATTATTATCTCCTGGCTCTTGATTTAAGAATTGATTACATGGGAAACCTAATATTTCTACCCCTGAATCCTTATATTCTTTATATAAATCTTCAAGATCTTTAAGTTGAGGTGTGAATCCACATTTACTTGCTGTATTAACAACTAATACAATCTTTCCTTTGTAATTATTCATATTTACTTCTTTTCCATTAATATCATTTGCTTTAAAATCATAAAAATTCATTTGAAATCCTCCATTAATATATTTATTAAAATTTAATTGTATACAATTAAATATATTTTATGCCTTTAATTTATATAAATCAACAATTATGAAGAAAATGTTTGTTTTATTTATATAATATAACTTTGTTTATTTTTTTATAATATGTATTGTTTAATAATAAGGCCTTAAGAATTGTTATTTCCTAGGGCCAATTTAACTTTATTTGAATAGATCCTTTAGAATATCTTTTACGCTTTTCTTTATTTTATTTACTTTTTCATTATTATTTATGTTATATAACGGTTTTTTATATCGATTATTTAAATAATCAATATAATTTAAATTATCATTAATAGCTGAGCAAATTGAAAATATTATAATAGGGGTTAACTTAGGGATTTTCCATAATAAAACTCCTTTTTATTGCTTTAATAATACATTATATATATTTATAAAATTATTGTTATTATTTTATATGACATTTTTTATATAAAGAATTATTAATTATTATTTACATAATATTATAAATGTAGAAATCATTATCAAATTAATATAAAATAATAAGGTCGATATTAATTTTTGGAGGAAGTTACATGAAAAATTTTTTTAAAAAGATTATATATAATAATTGGATTTTTATAACTATGATTTTAATAGTCCAAGCTAAATCAATGTTATTGTTATCAATGCTAAGAACAAAAGATTCATCAACTATTAATTTAGCTACTATGTACTTTGGTGTACCACCTATAGTGGCACATATACTAATAATTATTTTTATATTTAGTTTTATTTATTTATTTAAATACAAAGGTAAAATTCGTGCTGCTATAACTGTAGATATTATTATATCTATTCTATTTTTATTAGATATTTGGTACTACAGAGCTAATGGTACTTTTTTATCAATAAGACACTTAATTCATCCAGAGATATTTAATCCAATAGGTAAAAGTTTATTAAACTTTAGGATAATAGATTTACTATTTTTTGCAGATTTCTTAGTTTTATTTATTTTATTTAGGTTTAAGAAAATTAGAGATTATAGAGATAATTCAAAATTATTTTTAAGAATAGTTAAAGCTACAACTATATTTATAACAAGTGGAATATTAATTTATTTATGTCATTATTTTATAGATGTTAAGCCAATAAAAGAAGGAAAAGCATTTTTAAGATTATCTTGGGCTCCTTATCAAAGCTTTAGTGATATGAGTCCTTTAGGATATCATGGATATGATTTATTTTATTATACAGGTCTAAATAAAAAATTAACTTCTTCAGAAGTAGAAGAAATTGATAATTGGTTTAAAGATAACAAAGAAGATATAGAAGATAATGAATTTGCTGGATATCTAGAAGGAAAAAACTTAATAGCTATACAAGTAGAGTCTTTAGAAAATTTTGTTATAAATCAAAAAGTTAATGGTCAAGAAATAACACCAACTTTAAATAAGTTATTATCAAATAGTTTATATTTTGATAATATCTATGAACAAAATAACTCTGGTACAAGCTCTGATGCAGACTTAATGGTTAATACCTCCATGTTTCCAGTAAGAAATAATAGTACTTTTCCAACCTATCCATGGACTAGTTACAATAGTCTTCAAATGCTTTTAAAGGATAAAGGATATACTACAATATCAACTCATGCAGAACTACCAGGAAGCTGGAACTGGGCAGAACCACATAAAGCATTTGAAACAGATAAGCTTTGGGAGCTAAAAGACTTTAATCTAGATGAAGTTATAGGACCAGGTTTGTCAGATGAATCATATTTAAAACAAATTGCTAATAAATTAAAGGATGAAAAGGAACCATATTATACTTTTATAGCTACCTTAACAAGCCATGGCCCCTTTGAAATTCCAGATGAGAAAAAGTTATTAAACTTACCTAAAGAATTAGATGAAAATATGATGGGTTGTTATTTCCAAAGTATAAGATATACAGATGAAGCCATAAAACTATTCTTAGAAGAGCTTGATAAAAATGGCCAACTAGATAATACAGTAATAATAATTTATGGAGATCACTGTGGTGTTCACAAATTCTATGAAGATTTGATAACAGATGCTCCACTTGAAGGTGATTGGTGGAAGGATAACCATAAAAAAATACCTTTTATTATCTATAATAAAGATATAAAGGCTACTACAATTTCTAAAGCTGGTGGACAAGTTGACTTCTTACCTACTATATCTTATTTATTAGGTGTAGATAAGGAAAAGTTTGTTGAAACTTCTATGGGACGTATTTTAGTTAATACTAATAGAAATTCAACAATTTTAAATAGTGGTGAAATTATAGGTAATCCTATAGATGATAAAGAAAAGAACTTATTACAAAATATATTTAAAATTGCTGATAATATTATTGAAGGTAACTATTTTAAGCTTAAAAATAATTAAGAAAGAGCACTTCCCTTTTTAGTTAGGAAGTGCTTTTTATAATACCGCAAAAATATTTACAATATTTCCCAGTAAATAATTATTAATTTAGTCTTTGAATTATTTCTAAGTTATATTTATTTAGTATTTCTAAATCTATCTCTTTATTAAATTCCATAAGCTGACTTATAATTATATTTCCTTCAGTTTTATAGCTTAATATTTTTCCTTTAGCCTCATCTTTAAAATCACTCCATGTCCATAGATGAGCAGTGCCTTCAGTTGCTTTAATTTCATATATATACTTTTTTGACATTAAAATATATTGAGATAACAATAACCTTTTGTTATTTACATCATAGATATATTCTTTAGAATATCCCTTAATACATTCTCTTTTTTCTTTATCTAAATTTAAATAATTAATATACATTTCTTTAAACTTTCCCATTTAAATACTCCATAAATATATTTTTATTATAAAGTATTATATCATTCTTATATAAAAATTAAAAATTCAAATATTAGACTTTTAAAAATATGAATTAAAATAGTTTTAATACATTTGCCATTTCAATTGCAGAAACAGCAGCATCATATCCTTTATTACCAGCTTTGGTTCCTGCTCTTTCAATAGCTTGTTCAATTGAATCAGTTGTAAGTACTCCAAAAATTACTGTTTTTTCATATTCTAGTGAAACAGTTGCAATTCCCTTTGAAGCCTCAGCACATACATAATCAAAATGTGGAGTTGAACCTTTAATAACTGCCCCTAAACATATAACTGCATCATACTTTTCACTTTTTACCATTTTCTTAGCTACTAATGGAAGCTCAAAAGCTCCAGGAACTAACGAAAGTTCTATATCTTCCTCATTAACGCCATGCCTTTTAAGTCCATCCATGGCACCATCTATTAACTTAGATACGATAAAATCATTAAATCTAGCTGCTACTATTCCAATTTTTAAATCTTTTCCTATTAAATTTCCTTCTAATAACTTCATATTAATACCTCCAAAATTTACTATAATAAAATGTGATTCATTTTTTCTTTTTTAGTCTTTAGATAAAATTCATTTATATTATTTTCCTTTATTTGTATAGGAACTCTTTCGAGTACCTTTATTCCAAACTCATTTAATCCATTAATTTTCTCTGGATTATTTGTCATAAGTCTAATATTAAAGACATTTAGAGACTTTAAGATTGATGCTGCTATATCATAAGTTCTTAAATCTGGACTAAAACCTAATTTTATATTTGCTTCTACAGTATCATAGCCTTCTTCTTGCAGTTTATAAGACTTAAGCTTATTTATTAATCCAATACCTCTTCCTTCTTGTCTCATATATATTAATATTCCAGTTCCCTCTTTAGCTATATTTCTTAATGCTAACTCTAATTGCTCTCCACAATCACACCTCTTAGAACCAAAAACATCCCCTGTTAAACATTCTGAATGAATTCTAATTAGCACAGAGTCAGCATTTTCTATATCTCCCAAAACCAAAGCTATATGCTCTTTCCCTGATATTTTTTCAGTAAATCCATACATTTTAAAATTTCCATATTTAGTTGGCATCTCAACTTCAGTTTCAGTTTTTATTAATATTTCTTTCTTTTCCCTATATTTAACTAAATCATCTATTGTAATAATCTTTAAATTATGAGATTCTGCAAAAAGAAATAAATCCTCTGTTCTTGCCATAGTCCCATCATCTTTCATAATTTCACAAATTACTCCAGCTTCCTTTAATCCAGCCAATTTAGCTAAATCTACAGCAGCTTCTGTATGACCTCTTCTTTCTAAAACCCCATTTTCCTTTGCTATTAATGGGAACATATGACCAGGTCTTCTAAAATCTTTACTTATACTATTTTCATCTATTACCTTTTTAATTGTTAAAGCTCTTTCATAAGCAGAAATACCAGTAGTTGTGTCAATATGATCTATAGAAACAGTAAATGCAGTTTCATGATTATCAGTATTTAAACTTACCATAGTCCTTATATTTAACTTTTCAGCTAAAGTATTTTTTATTGGCATACATATTAATCCCTTACCAAAACTAGCCATAAAGTTTATTGAATCAGCATTAACTTTTTCAGCAGCCATTAAAAGATCGCCTTCATTTTCTCTTCCTTCATCATCCATAACTATTATCATTTTCCCAGCTTTTATATCTTCAATTGCTTCTTCTATTGAATTAAATTTAAACATAACATTACCTCCTACATAAAACCATTTTCTCTTAAAAAGTTTTCATTTATTTTAGATTCAGTACATGTATTCTTATTATTAAAATTCATAAAGCTTTCAATATATTTACCCACTATATCAAATTCGATATTTACCAAATCTCCTGTTTTTTTATCTAGTAAAGTGGTTTCTTTGCTTGTATGTGGTATTATTGATAGCAAAAATTTCTCATTATCAACATAAGCTACTGTTAAGCTTATACCATCTATTGCTATGGAACCTTTTTCTACTATGTATTTTATGAAATGTGATAATGGCTTAATAGTAATTAAAATTGATTTATCATCCTTAACTATAGATGTTATTTCACCAGTGGAATCTATATGTCCACTTACAATATGTCCACCAAATCTACCATTTGAACTTAATGCTCTTTCTAAATTTACTTTAGAACCTTTACTTAAATCACCTAAGTTACTTCTTTTTAATGTTTCTAAAACCACATCTGCTTCAAAAGTTTTATTATTTAATTTAGTAACAGTAAGACAAACACCATTAACGGAAATACTATCACCTAAGTTAGTATTTTCTAATACCTTATTTGCTTCTATTTTTATGCTACAATGTTTAACACCTTTTTTTATTTCATTTACAATACCTACTTCTTCTACTATTCCTGTAAACAAATTATCATCTCCTTATATAAGAAGTTATTAAAATATCTTCACCTAAATATTCAATTTTAAGGTTAGAAGCTTTGAAAGAATTAGTTAATAAATCTATTCCTTTACCCTCAACAAAGGTTTTTGATTCTTTTCCACCTATTATTACAGGTGCCATAAATAGCATTAACTTATCTATAATTCCAGCTTCTAATGCTGAATAATTAACTTCTCCTCCACCTTCAAGAAGAATACTATCAATTTTCATTTCACCTAATTTAATCATTAATTTATTTAAATCTACTTTATTATTTATGCTATCTATTGTTATTACTTTAGCCTTTAATTCTTCCACCAATGCTTTTTTATTTAAATCAATATTTTTAGTAGTGGCAATAATTGTTTCATACTTATAAGCTGTTTTTAATATTTTTGAATCTAATGGAATTCTAAGGTTGCTATCCAATATAATTCTTATAGGATTTCTTCCACCATGAATATTACAATTTAAGGTTGGATCATCAATAATGACTGTATTTACACCAACCATTATTCCACGTAATTCATTTCTCAACTCATTAACTTTTGCTCTTGAAGTAGCACCAGTTATCCATTTAGATTCTCCTGTTTTTGTTGCAATTTTCCCATCTAAAGAAACTCCTGACTTTAAAACTACAAAAGGAAGCTTAGTTTTTATGTATTTTATAAAAACTTCATTTAATTTTAAACATTCTTCTTCTAAAACCCCCACTTTAACCTCTATTCCTAGACTCTTCAATTTTTCTATACTTTTACCAGAAACTAAGGGGTTAGGATCTAAATGTCCAATTACAACCTTAGATATACCTGATGAAATTAATTTATCTACACAAGGTGGAGTCTTTCCATAATGAAAGCATGGTTCTAGAGTTACATATATAGTTGCTCCTTTAACGTCATCTGTTGCATTGTTTATAGCCTCTATTTCAGCATGATTTCCACCATATTTACTATGATATCCTTGTCCAATTATTTCCCCATTTTTTACAATAACTGCTCCTACCAATGGATTTGGATTAACCTTTCCTTTTCCTTTCTTGGCTAATTCAATTGCCATCTTCATAAATTTCTCTTCCATAGCATCACTCCTTTTTTATTCTTAAGAATTAAAAAAGTCCTGAGAATAAACTCAGGACAATAAATCTTTGTAAAATAATACTATTAAAAGCACATAATATTGTTAATTATATATCATAAATATAATTAAAAAAGCTCTGAAATATAAAAATATTCCAGAGCAAAATAATTAACAAATATTAATAAACATAATTTATAAGTATAAATTACAAATAAAATATCTTCTTCCATCCAGACTTTACTGTCGGCCTCGGAGTTTCACCGAATCATGCTAAATAGCTCGCGGGCTTTACCGCCGGTAGGGAATTTCACCCTGCCCTGAAGATTTATTAAGTTTTATATTGTTATTATATTATCAATATATATATTTGTCAATATTTTCTTATTATTTATTCAACATCATATAACTTATAATATTTATTCTTTAAGTAAGCTATAAAGTATTTAGAATTAAGTTCTTCTCCAGTAATTCTCTTTATAAGTTCTTCAGGAGTATAAATAGCACCATGTACATGTACTTTTTCATTTAACCACTTAGTAACTTCAGTTAAATTTCCATTCTTAACTTCTTCCATTACATTTGGATTTTCCTTTAACAGTGTATTAAACATTTGTGCACCATATAGATTTCCTAAAGCATAACTTGGGAAGTACCCAAAAGATCCATCTGACCAATGCATATCTTGAAGAATTCCTTCAGCATCATTTTTAGGTTCTACTCCTAAATATTCCTTATACTTCTTATTCCATATATCTTTAACTTCATTTACAGTTATTCTTCCATTAATTAATTCTTTTTCAATTTCATATCTAATTATAATATGAAGTCCATAAGTTAATTCATCAGCTTCAGTTCTAATTAATGATGTTTCAACATAATTCATAGCTTCATAGAATTCATCTAAAGTAACATCTTTGAAGTCATCAAAATATTCCTTAGCCACAGGTAAAAGATATGAACAGAATTCCTTACTTCTTCCTAATATGTTTTCATAGAATCTTGATTGTGATTCGTGAATTGCCATAGAAGCTCCTTGTTGTAATCCTGTTGATTCTAAATCATCACTAATATTTTGTTCGTAGATTCCATGTCCACCTTCATGTATTGTGCTAAATAAAGCTGATGTAAACTCATCTTCATGATAATTAGTAGTTAATCTAACATCTTTATTTCCAAAATTAGTTGTAAAAGGATGTACACTTACATCTAATCTACCAGCTTCCATATCAAAGCCTATTTTATTTAAAATAAATAAAGATAACTCTTTTTGCTTGTCTGCATCAAAGTGTCCATATAAGAAATCACGATTTAACTTCTTTTTACTTCCCTTAACTTTATTTAATACTTCAATTATGCCATCCTTTAATTCAGAAAAAATCTTATCTAGCTTTTCTGTAGTAAGCCCTAATTCATATTTATCTAATAAAGTATCATATTTGTCATTTTTATATCCCCAATAATTAATGAATTCCTTTTGAAACTCAACTACTTTTTCCAAATAAGGTTTAAATATTTCGAAATCACTAGCATCTTTTGCCTTCTCCCATGCTATTTCTGAGTTACTACAAAGACCTACATATTCTACATATCTATCTTGTGGTATTTTCTTTGTTTCATTATAATTCTTTTCTAGCTCTTGAAGCATTCTTTTTTCTATTGTATTCATTTTATCTTTATAAGGAGTTAAATCACTAATAAACTCTCCTACTTTTGGACTTGTAATCATTTTAAATGCTTCTCCAGATAGATACTCTAAAACCTTTCCTCTTGATTCACCAGCCTTACTTGGTATATTAGTTCTCATATCCCAATAAATTATGCCAATTGCTTGTTCTAATCTTTCATATTGGCTTAAATAATCTTTTAATTCATCTATTTTTTTCTTTAATTCCATGTCTTTTCCTCCTAATATAAGTTTAACTTAATATAAATATACCATATATTAGATATATATAAAAATAATTTATATTAATTTTACACATATTTCTAAAAGATGAATTATGCAAATAAACTTTCTATCTCATATGTTATTCTTTTAGGAGAAGAGGAAGAAAATAATAGAACAATTTATATAAAAGATATGAAAAGTGGAATTCAAGAAATAATAAATTTTCAAGACATTAAT